>NZ_JAKNJD010000020.1:0-75386 GCF_022132345.1 Butyricimonas sp. DFI.6.44
CCTCTTGCTAAAGAGGAATTTATCATGCAACCATTACGGACGCACTCATGGCGATGTACACCGAGATAGCGCCTACGATAGCCACAACACCGGCAATGGCGTAACACAGTTTGACCATGATGGGAACGTACTTGGCGATTTCCTCCGTCACGGTAGCCAGTGCAGTCGTACCGGCGGAATAATCGCCTGCGGAGTTCTGGGCCATGACGGCCGTCGTGCCACACAGCAACATCAGTGTGAGCATCTGTACTTTTTTAGCAGAAAACATTTTTTTCATTTGTCTTTTTGTTTTTTGAAACATGATTATTTATTTTAGGGTAAGTATTGCAGTTCTTTCGAATCGTTATGGCGGTACTTGATTCCTGCCTCCCGTTTCTATATGCGATAGCCGAAAAAGGCAGGAAAGACGAGGAACGCACCGATCAGGAACAGGCACGCGCCCACAAGCGTTACGACGGACTTGGTAATGCCGTCCTCGCCCGTGTTCATCTTTACGTAAATCTGGAATCCGGACACAATCACACAAATCCCGGCGATGGCACAACAGAGAGCTTGGACGTAAAACATCATTGTTACCACGTAGTCGTGCATCGTCGCCAGCGCATCCGCACCCCAACTGTAATTCACGCTGCCGCTTTTCGCCAGAGCTGAACAGGGGATGATGGAACAAAGCGCACATAGTATCTTTTTCGTTTTCGACATCTTACAGCTTATCTTTGACCGGTCTCCATTTCAGGCAGGGACGGTTGTCCAAGCGTCCTTTGGAAATCAACGCCTTATACATCTCTTCGTCGGTAAAGCCGTCGGACAGGTAGGGAGCGATCTCTTCCATCTGCGCCTCCGCCTTGGCCTTCAGCCTTTCAAGCCGCTCTTTCGCGGCTGCCTCCTTTTTCCCTGTATCGCCGTCTTGTACCGCAGGCGGGGCAGCTACGGCTTCCGTGTCGCATGTCTCATTTCCGATACTAAACCCGGTCTCGTTCTCCGAAACCTCGACACTCTCTTCCGTGGCATCCATCGGACCGAGGTCGAAAACTTCTTCGTCAGTCTTCTCCGTTCCCTTCTTTCCATACAGGTCACGGGTAATATTGACCGCGTAATAGACGATGTACAGCACCGTCAGTACAAGGGCGAATATAAAGTATGAACTCATCTGTTTTAAGTATGAAATTAAACTTTAATTGAACTTTGAAAGTACAAAAGCAAAGAAAAGTATTATATTTGATATAATGAAAACTCTTTATATCAAACAATATTTTATTACGTATAAATAAGTATGAAACATATAAATTGAACTTTAATTTCATACTTTAAGGCGAATGTACCGGGAAAAACGGGCATAAAAAAAGCCCTCCGGGAGGAGAGCTTTCAAGGGAGGGGTAACGATAATGCCTTACCGTTTCTTTCCGCGCAGGTAATCGTTCAGGTCCTTGTACTCGTGATAACGGAGTGCTTCGTTGTGCACCCGCTTGCCGTACATGCCGGCGATGGTCTCTTCCGTTTTCTGTCCGGCGAGATCATTGTCGAGATAACAGTGTATTTCCTCGTACACCTGCAAGTGTTCCAAAGCCTTTTTCAGGTTGTTCACCGAGTTCATCACGAGGTAATCGCAAGGTGCGCCGATGCAGACCGTATCATCACCCGTCTGTTTCAGCGTCAGGTAAGAGAGAAAATCCATGAAGCCTTCGAACACGCAAACCCGGTTCTGTGCTTCACTATGAGAATGCCTGATGACAGAGATGTCCTTACACCGGATACAGCCCTTATAATAAGGATTGCGAACCTCGTACCCGCCCGCCACGTTACCGAAGGCAAGGGCGAAGTAGCGCCGTTGCCGCAATTCATAATGGACCTCCCGGCAGAACATGCGGCCGATGTCTCCGTCGATTCCACGGGAATGAAGGTACGAGAGCAGCGCATGGTGCTGCAACGGTACGACGAGCACGTCCTTCATGTCGGCTTCGACGGGTCGGGGCGTTGTCCCCGGAATCCGCACCCTTTGTATCGGGATAGCGTTCTCGTGCTTCCCTATATAGGCAAGCACTTCGCTCACGCTGTCCGTCTGGTAAAGGTGTTTGCCCAGTTCCACAAGGTCTCCGCCCGTCGCTGCGCCAAAGTCATACCATTCGTTGAGCCGGTCATTGACCTTGAACGACGGGGTACGCTCATTGCGTAGCGGCGACAAATACCAGTATTGTTTCGATGTTACACTCTGGGGGTGGTAGCCGAGACTGGCAAGATAGTCCACGATACGCAGTTGTTTTGCTTCCGCTATGGTCATGTCATTTTCTTTTCACTTGTTTTCAAAAAACGGTTTACTTTGGTTTTTCTCCTATATATACCCGGACCAAAGTAAACTAAATTATTTTTCACCTTCTGCGTCCTCGCATTCTTCGTCGAAAAGCAAGGCTTCGGTCGGGGTCACATCGTAATAAAAGAGCTTGTCCCGTTTGACGATCAGCTTCAGGTTTTCCGTCAGGTACTGCAGCAGTTTTATCATGACGCTGCGTCCCCGTTTGAACCCGATAGCCTCATAGGAGGCCATGAGAGCCTGCAGTACGTTCTCGAAACCTTTGATGGGCCTGTCCCCGAAAGCGGCGGAAAGCGCCTCCCGGTGCTGCTCGATGGACAAATCCATGAAGCTGCTCCGGGCCTTCGGTCTCACGCTGCCATCAAACGAATAGTTATCCACCATGACCGGCAATCCTTCGTCATCAACGGAAAAAGCAAACGGTTTGAACTCCTTCTCGCGGATATGCAGCGCATGAACTTCACTGATAACGGGATTCTCCGCACTCTTGGTGATGACCAGCACCGTTTCCGCCTTATTGCTCATTTCCGTGCCGATATGCCCGCGCACATTGTTGTCGCCTTTATTCAGGTGCAGCACACAATGGATATGCAGGTCGTATTTCGACGACCATTCCATCATCTTGTTGATAACCTCCACCGATTCGCTGGTGCTGTTGATGTCGAGCATCAGGTCGCGGATGCCGTCAATGATGACCAGCCCGTACCCTTTGTTCTGTCGCAGAGCGTAGTCGATGACCTCAATACGCACGGCCGGCGTGTATTCCCGCAGGCAAATGAAATCGAGATTCTCGTTGTCGGTTGTGGTGGGCAGTCCCGCCAGGCGGAGAATACGTTCCAACACGTTATGGCAATGGAAACGGCTCTGTTCGGTGTCCACGTACAAGATCCTGCGCTTGCCTTCGGGCAGATGCGCCCGGTAGTTCAAAACCTGCCGGCCCGCCAGTGACGCAGCGACAATAGCAGAGACATTAAACGTCTTTTTCGCCTTCGCCTTACCCGTCGAAGCGCTAAAATTGCCGAGCGTCGCTATGGTGGAGTTGTCGATCCATATAATCTGGGGCGGAGTCACGTAGGTGTCCGTGGCCTTTATCTGCGATGCCGTGAGAATATCCGACAGGCGATTCTCGTCCAGTTCCGCCCACGAGTTACGGTCAGTTCTTTTTTCGTTTTCCATAGCGCTTCTGGTTAAAGAACGGTTGGGTTGCGGATACTTCCGTCGCCATACGCATGGCATCGTCCACCGTAGGTTCGTAGTTTTGCAAGAGCCATGCGTCCAGCTCTTCCTTCGCGAAGTAAAGCATCTTGCCGCGAGGTTTGTAGTGCGGGATTTCCTTGTTCGATGTGAGTTTGTACAACATACTTTCGGACACGCCGATATACATGCACGCCTCTTGAAAAGTGAAGACTTTCTTGGTCGTGTAAATGGTATTTTCCAGTAAAGCCACACGCTCCAACAGACCTTCCACCGGTTCCAACTTCTTGAGAACCGCTTCTATGGCGGTCAGCCGTTCGCTTAACCGCTCCATGAATGTTGTTCTGTTTTGCATAAAATACATGTTAAAATTAGACAATGGAGAGTTACCTCCGTTATGCAGCGCGCTAACGGAGGTCAAAGTTATGTGATGTGAACCGGACAGCCGGAAATTCCGGCATGATACTATGCACGTATCACGGCAACTATCACTGTTTTATCTTTCACATACTTGGCTTTTTGGCACTTCGTGTCATATTTTCAGCCGACTGATGGCTTTTCGTATGCCGAGGTTTGCCGATGTAATGTTGTTCCTCGCCGCAGAGAGGGCAGACGAGAGGCTTGAAGCGGTAACATATCTTGTGCCGTCTTTGGACAACAGGAACCGCCCCTTGTCGAGAACCGACTGCCAGTGAGGTAGGATAAAGGTGTTTTCGAGCAACGCATCGAACAGAACCGCCACATGGCGGATATTGTTCACACGTATACAGAAATTCTCCTTGCAGGCAAAAAGCGCTTCCATGTCCTCGATGCGGAGAGTGGAAACGCAAAACAGATGATAAGCGTTGGCGCAAGCCACAATACCTGTCATCTGTTCACGGGAAAAATTGCAACCAAAGGAGAGAGGTGGAGCGTTTCTGGAATCTTCTATACGTGAAGAGTCGAACCATACTCCGGCAATGTCGTACTTTTGTTTCAAGGCCATGCACTCCTCGAAAGAAAATGTTTCTGCGGTAAAGAGGCTTTTGACGAGACTTGTACAATCGAGCAACAGCCCTCTGATGATATGAATGTTCATTTCATGGCAATTCCTGCAAACCGCACTGTTGCAGTCGATGTACCGGTGGCTGTTTATAAAGTCATCCACGTAGCGGCCATATCGTTTGCCGCCTGTCATGACGTCTTGAAGATAAAGCTCCCTTGCTTCGGAGAGCAACTCGTAAAATTCTTCCGCTACATCCTGTTCCGTAGCGAAGTGGTGCAGATGTGGTCTCCCTTCAAAAAAAGAGAGGACCTGTTGTTTTGTCCTTTCATGTCGAATTGTTTTTTATGGGTTTATACTTATTATAATAGTGGCATTACTTCGACCATTTGAAATATCGGAGAAAAGCCGGAAATATTTACCTTAAATTGAATTTGACATGTATGACTACATCAGTCGAATAGGCCGTTAACCAAATTGACTGCTTCGTCTTTTTTCTGGTTGATGATTTTGGCGTACACCTGTGTCATTCTCACGGAGGTATGGCCAAGCAGCTTCGATACGGTATAGAGATCCGCACCGAGCGTCAGCATCATGGTCGCGAATGTATGCCGGGCGGTGTGAAAAGTAAAACGCTTGGTGATTCCGGCCGCTTCGGCCCACGGTCTGAGATACTGATTGATATTTGAAGGCAGGTTGAACACAGGATCGTCTGCAGCCTTGTCCTCACGCTCCGGCATCCATTTCAACGCCTCGTTGGAGAGTGGCAGGTAAATCGGTTCTTTGGTCTTCTGCATAGCTACCGCCAGACGGTATTGGCCGTTATCGACAAAGACATTCTTCCATTTCAGGCCGACAATATCGCTGATACGCAGTCCGCAGAAGCAGGAGAACAGATAGGCATTTTTTACCCTCCCTTCCTGCATCGGAGTGGCAATCAATGCCCGTACCTCTTCGATGGTCATATAGGACCGCACGCTTTCCGGCATTTTGGGCTTCTCCGACTTTTCCATCTCGTTAAACGGATTTCTCAACAACCGTTTAGCCCGAACGGCAGCATTCAGGGCGCCATTGAATATCTGATAATAGGTGTTGCGTGTAGAAGCTGCTATCGGCTTTCCTTTAGGGCGGAAGGTTGTCAGCATGTAGTCGATATAGCCTTGGCAAAAAGCGAGGTCAACCCGATCCAATATAAATCTTTCCCCTGCATATTCTTTCAGGATATGGGTAACGGCTTTGATTTGACCGATGCCCTTCTTGTCGCGTTTCTCTTGGTACTCCAGATAGGTTTGCATCCAGTCCAGCAGATAAATCTTATCCGTATGGTTCACGATACCGGCTTCACCACTGGTCAGCTCGATAATACGTTTCGACTTGATGGCATTTGCGGCAGCCATTGTTATTTCATTTTGCCGACGGGTATTGCTGTCCGTTCCCGGAATAAGATACAGCTTCAGGTACTCGTATGTCCGTTTGCCGTTGCGGTATATATCCAGATACAGACTTTTGCTGCCATCGGACAAATCCTTCATCCGAAGACGGATTGGTTCTTTTACTTTTTTAGGCTTCTTTATTCGTGGCATAATCGTATTCTTTCATTCGTTATTTTTCGTATGCAAATGTACGAATTAAAACTGAAATCAAGAAACAAACAAGAAACAAAAATGTACCCAAAAAGAACCAATTAACAGAAAATAGTGAAAACAACTGAAAGAAATAACTACCCTATAAAGAACTGATATAAAGCATATTTAGTTGTATTTATTTGGATTTTATTTTCATCTTTAATATGCCTGTTTGTTTATTGATTATAACCCACAGATGAAACATATTTCACCACGACATCATTCATGTCAAAATCACCTTGATAAGGCCAAACATCCTCAAAGGATAATATTCCACGGTAGGTCACACTAGCAGCAATGTCATTATCATCCGGCTCTTCTGGCTTCACCTCGGGAATATCCGGGGTGATCGCCTCTATTGGATCCGATTTCACGTAAAATACGACATCATTATAATCGTAATCATTCGTCCAATCTTCAAAACCAAACAATACATTATCACCACTTTTAAATAAGGCTACATGCTCTTTCTTATCGCTATTTAGTACTTTTGTGGAATAAAAATGTTTTTTTGACACATTGATTCCCCCCTTTTCATTTATTCCTGACTCGTAGCCATTATTGTATATAACCCAACCAATAGAAGTATTCTCGGGGAACTCATCTCCTAAATCTTTTCCGTCTTTCCAATAATGCAACCGAATTCCCTCACCTCTTTCCAATGCTCCATTATTTCCTTTGGGATAATGACCATGATTTTTCAGAACTTTTGAATTGGGGAATGCAATTACAATATCCTTTATATCCGCAACTTTCTTAGGAGGATTTGCCGTCTCGTAACAATAATAAGCTAAAGTACTGTTTGCAGACGTATTTTCATCCACCAAACAAAGATCTATATGCGCCTTTTCAGTCACATGAATGTCCCCATTCTTGATTAAATCAGGCTTAACACCTCCACCTTCAGGCACGGCTTTATTAATCACTTTCAAAATATCGCTTGAAATCGTAACACCTTTTTCGCTATTCAAATAATCCGGACGCCCGTAAAGATCATAGGTTTCACCATTCAACAGGTACGTCCCTTTCGTATTTTTCCAATACCCTAAACGTTCTAACCCACCGGTCTTATTGTAAACCGCATCTTTATAACCTTCATCTCCCGCACGGGCAATTAAAGATCTAGCACCAGACACTTCATCGGGATACCTTGCTTCAGATAACACTCCATTCGTAATCTCAGCAACCAATACACGGGGAACTCCCGCATAAGGACTGTAAATATACAAGTATTTTGCCGTAGCAGGAACCGCAATTTTATGGCTATATCTACCATTTTCATCCGTGAATCCAACGTCTACAGGTTCGATATCTCTCTTTACCACCTGTCCGTCAGCATCCAACTGCTCCGGGTCCCGTGTGTAAACCTCAAAATAAACGTTATAATTCTCCGGCACATCGTACTTCACATTTAACGTGTAAGATACCCGCGTAGAGAAATCAAATACATTGTCATAATCAGGCTCGTCCGGATCATAAACTTCCTTTTTCTCACAACCTGTCATCGCCAGTAAAATTACCACCCCAGCGGCAATTACAAGCATTTTCGATTTTTCACATACACCTATATTCATTGTGTTTTTAATGTAGTATCCCCTAAAATTTTGCACAAAGGTATACAAAAAAAAACAACCAATCATCAACTATTTAGCTAAATTTTAATCAAATTCAAATATTCAAAACGAGGATAACAACCATTCACGAAAAACAAAAGAAAAAAAGAGGAAGAAATGGTGCTTACGGTCCCCCACTCGATTGCACCAGAACTTCGACCGCGATGGACGTGTCCGGTGTTAATCGGGTGTCATTCGGGAGTATTACTGGTGTTGTAGCCCGTTCTCTCCCTCTTCTCTTCCCGTATTCTTCCTCTTCTCTACATCAAAGCTCTAAAATAATTAACACACAATCTAAGGAACACTGTTTCTGTAAAAATCAAACCATCAACAAAATTCTAAATTTATGCCTTTTACTCGGTATTGAAAACTGCCGACCCGTGGTTGCGTTTTATCTTTATCACGGGAGTGACGAAGTTCGCGCAGATGGGGATATTCTGCAATCTCAACCAACTTGCAGATATCAGCCTCATGCGACCTTATGCCACGCTCTGCGGGTTGACACTTGCCGAGATAGAGGAGAATTTCGCACCGGAAATCGATCAACTGGTGGAATACTACGGGGGTACTCCCAAAGAAATGGTCGGGGAATTGGCACGCCGTTACGACGGCTATCATTTCAGCAGTGGCAACGTGCCAGATGTCTTCAACCCGTTCAGCCTGTTGAGCGTGATGGACTTCATGGACTTCCAGAACTACTGGTTCGCCACGGGTACGCCGACATTTCTGGCACGCATGCTGCAGCAGACGGATTTCGACTTGCGGGAACTGGACGGCATCGAGATAACCGCCTCATCGCTCACAGACGACCGGGTATACCTCATCCCCTACTCCGCAGACAGTCGAAAAACCGTAAAAGTGGGCGTGGAATTCAACGCCGAAGAACGCAATATCGGGAAATGGATTCATTAATTTCTCCCTTATCCTCGCTAGCTATTCTCTCTCTTTTTATCGGTGAAAATAGCACGAAGCGCATCGATGCCAAGCCACATTGCATTCAAATCACGGAAACAGACTATTGCATTCCAAAGAATCCATTGAAAAAAGATGAATTCGTCAATATTAAACGTGAAAACAACCAATATATAATATTAAACCTGCCCGGGAGGTTGCCTCTCGGGACGAGTTATACATGTTTATTTATTATTTTTCACGAGTTTAGATTTATGCAAGCCTTTCACCTTTCCTAAAAAGCGGAAACGGGAGTGTAAATCCTCCCTATAGGCGGGACTCACGGGGAAATCCTGTTTGCCGATATAGATCGTGTTACCGACCAACCGATCCACGAGGTCAAGGCAAACGGCGTAACTCCGGTGAACCCGAACGAAATCTTCCGGGGGAAGCATCGCCAACACGTCCTTCAACGGGTGAACCACGAGCATTTTTGTATCATTCTTGAAATGAAGGTAACAATAATCACGATCCGCTTGCAACCAAGCGATATTGGAACACAAGACAATCCGGTATGCGTCATTGTACCACACGAAAAATCGATCTTTACGATAACGCTCACTTACCACGACGGCAATATCTGCCGGGAGGTTGTTTTCTATCTCTATATTATTCTGTTCTTGAGTCATAATATTTAAATATTATGTCCCGTGAAACAAGCCTCCCGGCAGGTGTTCTTTACGTTTTCTTCATGAAAAAGCCGGGATATATTTCTTTTCACGCACCAAAGAAGTATCCCGGCTAAAAATTATAATATCATTTTTTCTTCAACTCGACACGAAAAAAACAATTATTTCACGATTATTGTAAAACAATTATTTACATCCTTCGACCAACCTTCATTCGTGAAATTCAACGAGAGCACGTATCGCCCCACGGGTACATCATTGATTACCGGAACTTCAAACGTCCCGTCTCCCCGAACACGGATACACTCCTGCAACTTAGAAACATCACCATCCTCTGAAGTAATAGACTTGATCTTGCAATAAATAGGAGCGCTCCCTTCTATTCCCTCGATAGGGGTACTTGCCCAAGGAATATTGTATTTCACTCGGGTATAATCGGCACCAGCTTCCTCTTCTTTAAATTCAGGAATCCCCATATCAATGTAGTATTGCCTAAAAGCCTCTTTCGAATTCATGTATTCCATCCCAGACCCCACTGGAAAAGGAGGTTCCAACCCCATCATATCTTTCAGCATTTGTAACATCATCTCGTATTCAGACACACTCGCTTCCAAATCAGGATTAGGTATTAATGTCGGGGGAGCATCATCCAACTTGGCAGGTATCACCAAGGAATCCAAACCATAACCAGCGTACTCGGTTACCAAGTAACCAACATCTATATCTTGACACGCCCATACATGAATAAAAAACAGGGCTATTGCCGGTAATAATATTTTCTTTTTCATACCAGTCTTTTATATTACTTTTTCCATTGTAAAACATTCCCGAAATCATATCCCGTGTGCAAAGCATGGATTACCCCGTTTGTCGGCTGTATATCCGGTGTCGCCACCGGTATTTCGATCTCAGTTGTCAAAGAGTACATTCCCATGCTCACCGCTCCGATATCCGATACTACCCACGACCCCTGCACCAAATAAACACGGAATCGATTACCGGCAAGAGTTGTCAAATCCGTTCCACCTCCCAGTTCATCACTGATAAAATAGTCTTTATTTTTATACTCGAAGCTGTTTTTTAAATACTTTTTGTCAAGCACGTGATACAAGATATAATCACGACATTGTTCTTCCGTGAAATCCTCTATCACCTTGTATTCACCCTCGATCTGCTTCGTTTCATTTTGCGAATCCAACATAAACCGCTGTATCGCATAAGAGGGGGGTGCGAAAAAAGTGATCTCCGGATAAGTCGCATCACGTCCCTCGAAAAGATCTGTCAATCCAGCCCGCTCTATCATTTGAATCGTCAAATCCCAGTACCCATCATTTCTCGCTCTCAAATAATCCATAATCGTCCCGTCAAAATGAGGATCGCAAACACCTGTGTCAATAACCGTCTGTTCCGTGTCACAAGAATTCATCACACTAATCGTAACCAATAATAATATCAATCTTCTCATACTGTTTTCTATTTACAATTTTTTATACCAATACGCATTCTGACGCAACAAAGGGTTTTGGTTAAAAGCAGCATCATCAATCATCATGAAGAAAGCCCCATCCTTGAAATCCTGATCGGTAGCCGTCTGGTATTTTCCCTCCAGTTCTGTCTTGGCATAACCGTTACGGATAACATCATGATAACGATGCCCCTCTGCCAACAACTCTTTCTCTCTCTCCTTGAAGATCGTGTAACGCAAATCCCCGTTATGATCCGATGCCTCGTAATCCTTTGCTCCCGCCCGACGACGAATCTCGTTCAAGTCGGCAATAGCCCCGGTATTATTACCTAAACGTACACGACACTCCGCCCGCAACAGGTAAATGTCAGCTAATCGCCAGATAACATAATTCGACTTAAAACCATTAAAAATTATATTAGCATCTGCCCCCGTTACAAGATTAGCAATCCTGTATTTATTTAAAAACGCGAACCCCGATGCCTCCTCGTCAACTGTCGGTTTATCCAAATTATAAAGATAAGCTTCCCGCCTCTTATCACCAATCGGGTACATCATTTTCATAGAAACGGATTTCAAATGCAACGCTTTATAGCGAGTATACATTAAAGGCCAATTAGGTTCAACAGGGTAACCCAAGTATTCTGTTCCAACTACTAACATAGGGGAAAATTCTTCAGGAAATTCCTTCTGGGGTAATTCCAATATACTCTCCTCGCTATTACCGACCAATACTTTCGTCACGACCTCTTCCGGGTTGACCGCCAAACGGTAGACACCGGTTGCCACTCCCGTTTCGCTACCAATAATCGCCGTACAGGCTTTCTCCGCTTCTTCCCACAGCTTTTGCGTTTCATAGGTAGAATTAGCGAAATAAATTCCCCCCGCTTTCCAAGCGCATAAATGAGCTAAAAGAGCATTAGCCGTACCCCGGCAAGGCGTGTTCTTGTAAGCAGGCACCTTCCCCCCACTCATCCTGATCTTATCGAAATCAGGCAAAAGCGTTATCGCTTCCCGACTCAAATCTATCGCATAGTCAGCCACCTCTTCCCATTTCGATTTCTCTTTAGGCGCAAATTCCAAGTCATTTTCTATTAACATACAATCTCCCCACGTGCGGATTATTTGTAAGTAAGCGTAAGCCTTATAATACAAGGCTTGCCCCCGGTAAAGATCACGTAATTCCTTGCCAAAATCGGCATACTCCACGTAGGTCAACACGATATTTGATGCCACAATGCTCCTGTAGTACCAATTCCAACTTCCCTTATTCATACTTAAGAATTCCGACGGGTAATCCAACGTCCTAGCCCCATTTATCCCCTCGTTAGCCTCGTTCCAACTATCCGCATATTCTCCCTTCCACCAGGTAGCCTCGGTTTCATAATTTTTCCCATATGTCGAAAACATCATTTGGTCAATCCGATTCAACAAGGACTCAAAATCCTGTGGCAAGGTCAACCCGTTCTCGTATGTCAACGAATTTTCTGGAGTAACGGTCAACGCATCCGTACACCCGTAGAATCCATAAAACAAAGCGAATATCAATAATAATCTAAAATTTTTCATGCGTTAAAATTTAACGGTTAAACCTAAAGTAAATTTACGAGCTAACGGGTAAGCCATCCCGTCATCTATTCCTGTCCGGATATCTACCACCTCGGGATCTATCCCCGAGTAATTAGTCCACGTCCACAAGTTTTCACCACTAACAAACACGCGAATATCAGTCACTCCTACACGATTCATCCATTTCTTGGGCAAGCTATACCCCATGGTTAATGTCTTCAGTTTTAAATAGTTTACTTTTTCCACATCTCTATCCTTAGGGGTTGTAGAAAAAATATGTTTCCCCGCCAATTGTAAACGGGCGTAATCAGCGTGCTTGTCACCCGGTTGTTGCCAAAAAGAAATCTTATCCAAATCCATCAGAATCGGGTGCGCGTAATAATCTTCCGTAAAATCAAACATTAAGGAACGGGTGTACATGTTATTCACCATGTGACGCCCCACAGAAAAAGGCAGAGACACGCTCAAGTCAAAATTCTTGTACCGGAACTCGCTCACGATCCCCCCGGTAAACACAGGAAGGGCACTCCCGAGATACACCCTATCAGCAGTGGTAATCATCCCGTCACCATTGGTGTCATGAAAACGCAAATCCCCCAACGTATAGAAATTAGTATTCATGCTACCAGGAGACAAATAAGCACTCTCCCCTGATGCTTTCGTGATGATTGGCAATTCGTCTTGAGCATTCACGTATCCCAGTGTCTTGTAGCCTAAGATACGGTTCAACGGTTTCCCAGTGATCCCGAAGTCAAGATCTTTACCGTTATACGACTTCTCTATCCGGTTCCAGTTTTTTGCCCCGTTCACGGATATCTTCCAGAACAAATCCTGAGACCGGAAAATCTCGTATTTAACAAGCAACTCGATTCCCTCGTTAGAAATTGCCGCTGCATTCCTCCATTGCTTCCTGAATCCGTTATAATCACCCGTCAATTCAACAGGGTAAAGCAATTTATCCGTATAACGGTAATAATAATCCAAAGTGATTCCCAAACGATAGTTGAACATATCCAAGTCTAACCCGAAATCATACTGGTCTGTTTCTTCCCACGAGAGATCCTCGTTAAAATAACCGTCATACCATTGGGGATCCAGTGTTGACTCTCCCAAATGTGAATTCTGTCCCGTATTCATAAGCCCCAATGCCAAATAAGGTTCCTCGAAATGTTTACCCGAACGTCCCCAGCTAACCCGTACTTTACCGAAAGACAACCAACCCAAGTTATCTTTCACCCATCCCTCCTCCGAGAATGACCACCCGGCTGCAATGGCAGGAAAAATTCCCCACTTGTTATTACGCCCGAATACCGAACTGCCATCACCGCGCATACTGAACGAGAATAAATATTTTTGCATATAATTGTATTCCACTCGCCCGAAATAGGACATCAATATTTTCTCGTACATATCCGATTCATAATGTTTAAAAGCGATTGGATTTCCCGCGTTATCATACCCCAAAGACGACATTCCACCGGGAGCATAATAAATTTTATCACTCGGGGAGTTTCGCGCCGAACCGCCATTATACTCGTTTTGGTCATATTGATAGGAAAAACCAATAATGGCATCCATGGTATGCTTTTCTTTAAATGTCCTGCGAAACGAGAGTGTATTTTCATTCAAAGCCATCAAATAAACGGCAGTTTCCCCTATACTCATGGAATATCCTTGTGCATCCAAATAAGAAGGTTGAAAATAATTTCGCCGTTGAACGGAATAATCTGCCGCCAAGGAAGCAGATAAATCAAGTCCCTCGATAATCCGATAGCTCACCTTGAAATTGCTTCTTAAACGAACAGAGCGATTTTTCTCTTTCGTACCTCGCAGTTTTTCCAATGTTTTTTCCCAAATCTCGGATCCTTCACCGGGATAAAGCGAACTAAAAGAATAAGGGTCTCCCGGTACCTTTTCCACGATAGGAGCACTCCCCAACCCATCTGATTTCTCCCCTCTTTTCCTGTTGTTCAACGTGGCATTGAAGCGCATATCCACATTCACATTTTTCACAGGTTTCACGTTCATGCTCGAATTCACATCAATCCGGTTGAATCCAGTGCCAACAAATACCCCCGTTTCATTATAATAACCAAGCCCAATACCATAACTCATTGCTTCTCCTCCACCATAGGTCTGCAAATTTGCATTCGTCACTTTCCCCGTCTGAAAATATACCGGAAAATAATTGGTGGAATTATTATAAAAAGGATTCAAACTATCCTGCAAGTAGGGTATCATATTGGGCCCCATAATTTCCTTGTTAAAAAAATAATCGTACACACTCTGCGATGTTCCATTCCAATAAACGTCCTCGTTAGAAACCGGGTACCTGTACCTTTGTGTTTCTTTATCCAAGAACGCTACTTTATAATTCGCCAACGTTTTCAAACGGAATTCCCGTTCCCCCTTCCCGATGGTTATCGTGGGAAATTCAGGCACGATACCCCATGATTGCGACACGTTAGCGGAAAAAGTGGCTTTCTGGTTATTACGCCCTTTTTTCGTGGTGACTATAATCACTCCATTTGCCGCCCGCGAACCGTAAAGAGAAGCCGAGGAGGCATCTTTCAAAATCTGGATAGATTCTATCATATCCGGGTTGATATCCGCCAACATATTGGTTCCCGTCACCGGGGAAGCGAACGAATTCAAGGGTACCCCGTCGACCACCCACAAGGGATTGGAAAAGCGGCGTCCTTGTTCCACGTCCAAAGAATTGTAACCCCGGATAGTGATTGCCGTTCCCGAACCTCCGGGCGCCCCAGACATATTCGTGATATCCAATCCTGCCACACGCCCCTGTAACAAAGAAGCAATATCCGTGGAAGGAATCCCTTTCAATTCATCTGCTTTCACCACGGAAATAGCCCCGGTTGCTTCACGTTTCGTCGTGTTTCCATAAGCCACGACCACGGTTTCATCCAACGCTTGAATATCTTCTTCCAACGTAATCCGGAGAGTATCTTTAGCGGTTTTCTCAGAGAATTCAATCGTTTTATTTTTAAAACCCACGAAAGAAAATTCCAAAGCTCCTTTAGTCAAAGGCAATTCTATAGAGAACCAACCTTTTTCATTAGTTGCCGTACCCATCGACACCCCCACAACCTTTACCGTCACGCCCGGCAGAGGTTGTTTGTAGGTGTCGTACACGAAGCCTTTCACGCGAACGGACTTTTTGGCACTCGTATTATCTTTCCGCGGAACAATTAAAATTATTTCCCCTTGTGCAATAGCAACCAAACGAGTTCCTTGCAACACGGCTTCCACGGCTTTAATAATCTGAACGTCCTTTAGCTCCAAGGATACTTGTCGAACTTCCTTTTCAAGTTCTTCCCGCTTGTAACTGACCGAATTTCCACTCAAACGATTGATTTCCTTAATCGCATCAAGGACAGTTACCTTGTCCAATTTCAACGAGATTAATTTACCACTCTGCTGCCCGAATACCAAGGGCGGGGTAAGCATCATCCAAATCAGTACGCCAATACCGATCATTAATAATCGCCTACACGAAGCAGAAAACATCTTCGGATGTTTCATTTCACGATTTTTTTGCATAGATTTGTAAAACATTAAATTAATAATTTCTTGGTTTTCCAAGAGGTTGAATGACCGGGGCATCTTCCACATGCCACCGGTTATTTTTTAGTATATATACACTGTCGTTCCTTTAATCTCGAAACGGGGACCTCCCAGCAATGTCAATGTACTTAACACGCTTCCCAAATCCTCGTTACGATTAATTTTCCCGGTAAAGGTATGCTTCACGTTCCGGTCGCCCCGCCACTCGTAAGTCACGTTGTACCAACGTGCCAACATACGCATCACACTCTCCAAATCATTATCATCCAACATGATAATGCCATCCCGCCAAAGTGATTGTATATCCATGTTTACCTTTTTCACCGAAATATCATCAGCCCCCACTTCCCAATTAGCTTGCATCCCCGGTGCCAATACTTCCTTCAATGAAGTTTGTTCCACGGACACCTCTACCCGCCCGGTAAACAAAGTAGTCTGTATTGCAGGCTCATCGGTATAAGCCATGATATTAAACGAAGTCCCAAGAACACGAGTCCGCATCTCTCCCGCCTGCACGACAAACGGGTGCAACGAGTCGGGAGTCACTTCAAAAAAAGCCTCTCCTTTCAAATCGACCACCCGATTTTTCCCTGTAAATTTCACTGGATAACGTAACTCCGAATCGGAGTTCAAAAATACTTCCGTCCCGTCACTCAATACCAACGAATAAATACCTCCGCGAGGCACCACTATCGTGTTGTATTCCACAACAGAATCCGGCATCTCTTTCTTCATCTCGTACGCCACTTGTCCCGTCCGGATATTAATACTCGTACCAGATGTGGCAACCGAAGTATCCCTATCTCGCAAGGCAATCTTCTGCCCATCGTTCAGAATCAATAATGCTTGTGTTTTTCCCGGCTCTATGACAGCCATCCGTACAACTGTTTCGTCCTTGCCCGCCCGTTGCAACCCGAACCACAAACCAAGCCCCAGTAACAAGACCAGTCCCGCTGCATATGCCAACCATGTCCTCCTCCCGATAGATTTTCTCTCCCTCGTAAGCCGCTCCAAACGCCGCCATTGTTCTTTCCGGTCGGACAAACGCACGATATTCTGAAATTCCTCGTTCTTCTTCCCGCCCGACACTTGTCTGAACAATTCCTCGTGTTCCTCGGATTCCTCCAACCACTCCCGCAACCGCCTTCCCTCTTCCTCGTCCAACATCCCGCCTCCCAACAGCTTCTTCACCACGACATTCGCAATACTTATTTCTTTTTCTATATCACTCATAGTATATCATTTTTCCGTAAACTACACCCTATAATTGCGTAACTCGGAAAAACGGGTGAATAGAAATGTGATTTTTTTGTTTTTTTACAAAATCACCCCACGGACAAGAAAAGCAACAACGCCCTCAAATGTTTCAACCTCTCTCTCAACGTCTGGTATCCAACTTTTTTCAAAGTCTTCACCGTGTTAGGAGAAACACACATCTCTTCGGCTATTTTTTCGACAGTCATATCCTGCATACTTAACTCGATAACCCGTCGTGTTTGAGCGGGAAGTTCACGAACGGCTTGTTGCACCTGTCCACAGATTTCGGCAGTAATTAAAACATAATCCCCGGTAACGCTCTCCTCCCATTCTATACTTTCAAGAATACGTTTCCGATTGGTCGTATCACGCAGAAACGCCAATATTTTGTTTTTGATAACCGTGTATAAATAGGTCTTTACCGCTAACAAATTATCAAAATTATTCCGGTTACTCCAATACAAAACAAAAGCCTCCTGAATGATATCTTCGGACTGTTCTTTATCGTGCAACATCTTGTACACGTAATAAAACATCCGCTGATATAATCCCTCGTGAAGCTCTCCAAATGCCACACGATCGCCCTTGGAGATTCGTTTTATATGTGAGTCATCAAGCACAACTTTATAGACTTTCGTCCGATTATATCTTTATCTTTAATTTCTGTCCCGGTTTCAGGTTCTTCACCATCTTCTCGGAAAGCCCGTTCCATTTCATGATATCCCGGTTGGAAACACCCGGGTATTTTTTAGCTATACTCCACAAATTATCTCCCCGTCGAATCGTGTAATAAAAGAACTCACCTTCAGCCAACGATTGGGTTTCCACTTCCGAGTTAGCGGCAACCCCCGCGTACCGAGTATTAACCTTTGACTGATAATGTGCCACTTTATCTTTAGGCACGTAAACCGTCAATTTCTGTCCTATATTAATACGGTCTTTTGTCATCCCGTTCCAATACTTCAAATCGGACAACCTCACGTTGAATCTCTCGGCAATCTTCCCGATAACATCCCCACTCTTCACCGTGTATATCAGTTTAGCTTTATTACTCGGGGCTGCATGAGCGTGAGCGTATTTCTTGAAACGGCTCTTCGGGTCGGCAGTACGGTCACTGTCATTAAAATAAGAATTACGGTTATAAGCAAAAATCGTATCCTGTTTGTCGATAAAATTCGCCACGTGATTATAAGGCATCCGCAAACTATAACTCTTCCCGAATCCGGCAGGTACAATATCCGAACGGTATTGTGGATTCAAATCCCGAATCTGCTCCACGGAAACATCCATCAACTTTGCCATTTGCTCAAAATGCAAGGCGTCGGAAATCATTATCGTGTCACACATGGTCGGCAACTCGTTCTCCAGAGGGAATATATTATGCTCCTTGTGATAATTAAACGTGTACATCGCCGCTATAAAAGCCGGCACGTATCCGCGAGTTTCCCTAGGCAAGTGGAAATAAATATCCCAGTAATTCTTCTTGCTACCGGAACGACGGATAGCCTTATTCACGTTGCCCGGTCCGCAATTGTAAGCGGCAATTACCAGAATCCAGTCCTCGTATATCTTGTACAAATCTTTCAAAAAACAAACAGCCGCCTCGGTCGACTTCACCGGGTCCCGACGCTCGTCAATAAAAGAATTGATTTCCAACTTGTACATCTTTCCAGTCCCGTACATGAATTGCCATAGTCCGCAAGCCCCTGCCCTTGAAAAAGCCCTCGGGTTCAAGGCACTCTCTATCACGGGCAAATATTTCAATTCTTGAGGTAACCCCTCCCGATCCAAAACTTCCTCGAAAATAGGAAAATAATAAGAACTCAAACCTAACATGGCCCCCACTTGAGCCCTACGCCTCACGGTATAAAGTTCTATATAATTACGCACGATATCATTATATGACAACTTAATCGCGGAATTCAAAGCATCCAACCGGTTCAAGTAAACCGAATCGGGAACAGCCGGACCGCTCTCGTACCCCATAAGGTAAACGGAATCCACGTAATTACCTTCCTCCAACCGTGTCACATACCATTTACCATACAAATCATCCAATCGCTCGATAAACGCTCCCGGGATAGAATCCACGAGTAAAACAGGAGCCGATAATTTCAATCGTGACGGCGGTTCAAGACGCACTTTCAATGAATCGCGATCACTTTCACCGAATACCGTGTTACAACATAAAATAGCACATACCCACAAAAATAAACAACGCATGTTTTTTCCTTTAAAAATTAAATGTTAGTGTTAATCCCACGGTACCCCCGCTGACAGGCGAGAATCCGGTAGAAGGTCGGATATTAAAAGATATATCATCATTTACCTCGAAATCATAAAAATGCGCAAATACCGTCGCATCAATAATCTGAATCAGATATATACCTCCCGAAACGATATATAGCAAATCCCGATTTCGTTTATAATTATCTTTCTTCGTTTTCAACTGTTCCTGCAAACGCTTCCGCTGACTGGAATTAAATGCCTCTGCCGTGCTACCGGGCCTCATTAATTTATCCCAACTGGCGTTCGCCGGATAGGGTGTTTCAGGATCTTTCTCCAAAGCATTCAAGTAATCCGTATAATCCACGAAAGCATTCCGGTATTTTTTAAAATACTTCATGTTCCACGACAAACCGTAAACAGTAGCCCCAATCCCCCCGTACAAGATTGGCACTTTCCACCACTGACCGTTATACACCTGAGCCGAACCCGGGAGTATCATTGCCATAATGGTTGCCTTCTTGGGAGAATGTGGCTTCTTATCTTCCTTCAACGAGGATTTTAAAATCTCCGTTCCCTCGAATGATAAAGAATCCGTCTGAATAATCGTATCTCGCGAAGTAGCAGGCAACTCCACGCGATAATACTCCGACGCTTTTATTCCCGTACCAATCAGCAAAACCGGGATGATCAAAACTATGTTCTTTAAAATCCTTCTCACTACAAATTCTATTTCTTATCCATCTTATCCAGTAACTCCACGATACGTTCCAGTTCGCTGTCGGACTTAAAAGATATAACTATTTTTCCCCGCCCTTTCTCGTTACGTTTCAAATCCACCTTCGTGTCAAAATAACGTGCCAAATGAGATTGCAACGCCATATAGTCGCCTATCGGTTCACGCTTCCGTTCAACCTTTTTCTCTTTCGCTTCCTCCGGTTGCATCAGTTCCCGCACAATCTCTTCCACCTTCCGGACAGAAAAATCATATTTCAGGATTTGCTCGAAAATCATATTTTGCGTTTCCGGGTCCTCGATATTAATAATGGCACGGGCATGCCCCATACTGATCTTCCGGTCTTTAATAGCCAACTGTATCGGGGCAGGAAGTCTCAACAAACGCAAGTAATTGGAAATTGTAGTTCTCTTTTTACCCACGCGCTCGCTCAAGGCGTCTTGTGTCAAATTGCACTCGTCAATCAAACGCTGGTATGAAATAGCTATCTCGATAGCGTTCAAGTCCTCGCGTTGGATATTCTCTATCAACGCCAATTCCAACATAGACTCCTCTTCCACTTTCCGGATATACGCGGGGATAGTTTCCAATCCCGCTAATTTGGAAGCCCGGAAACGACGTTCTCCGGCAACAATTTCATATTTCCCTTCCTCGACCTCTCTCACGGTGATCGGTTGCACGATGCCGATAGCTTTTATAGAAGCGGCAAGCTCCTGTAAAGCCTCTTCATCAAAAATAGTTCTCGGCTGGTTCGGGTTCGGACGGATATCACTCAGTCTCAACTCTTCCTGTAAAGCAGAAGAACCGCCCCTCGGCTTAGACTCCTCGGCAGCATCCTGCAACAACGCACCCAATCCCTTACCTAATGCACTCTTTTTCGCCATAACCTTTATAATTTTAGATTTATGATTTATGATTTCAGATTCATTCATTATCTCGCATTTTCAATCATAAATCGCAAATCATAAATCATCAATCTCTTAGTTTTTTTTATTCTTTTCCAGTAACTCGTTTGCCAAACTCAGGTAATTTACCGACCCGCGGCATTCTGCATCGTACAGAATAACAGGCTGCCCGTAACTCGGGGCCTCGGCAAGCTTCACGTTCTGTTGAATCAAGGTCTCGAACACCATATCTTCAAAATGCTTTCTTACCTCTGCCACCACTTGATTGGACAAGCGCACGCGACCGTCATACATGGTCAGCACGAATCCCTCGATTTCCAAAGCCGTGTTCAAACGTTTCTGGATAATCTTGATCGTGTTCAACAATTTACCCAACCCTTCCAACGCGAAATATTGACATTGCACCGGAATCATCACGGAATTAGCCGCCGCTAAAGAATTGACAGTCAACAACCCCAAGGAAGGAGAACAGTCTATTAATATATAATCATACTGATCTTTTATCCCGGCAAGCATCTTCGCCATAACGCTCTCTTTCTCGTCAAAATTCAGCATCTCCAACTCGGCTCCGACCAAATCAATATTTGACGGTAATAAAAATAAATTCTCGATATCTGTTTTTAGAACGGCTTCCTTCGGGTCCAACCCGTCAACCAGACACTCGTAAATGGTCGCCTTCAGTTCTTTCAAATCATACCCAACACCCGTTGTCGCGTTTCCTTGAGGGTCTGCATCTACCAACAAAACTTTCTGCTCCAAGACAGCCAAACTAGCTGCCAGATTCACAGACGTCGTTGTCTTTCCCACCCCTCCTTTTTGATTCGCGATAGCTATTATTTTGGACATAAAATTCACTTTTTACGATTATGTGGTAAAAATACAATTAAAAAGAATACACACCCCTTTTTTCGTCATTTTTTTAATAACAACGGGCGCTTTTTTACTAACATTAATTACCTTTACCCCGAGAATTAAAGACGAAGAGGGAAAATGAGAAATACCACGGAAGAAATTATAAATGAAATAAATAAATACCGGGATGAAGAGAAAGCAACTTTCCTGCCTCGTTTCTTCAAAACGGGAAAAGGGCAATACGGGGAAGGCGATCAATTTATCGGGGTTGTCGTGCCCAACGTCCGCATCGTGGCGAAAAAGTACATGGATACCGATCACGATACACTCCGGGAACTACTGGCATCTCCCGTGCACGAGTATCGTTTGGCAGCTCTCCTGATATTGACTTATTATTACGCGAAACATAAAGACGATGCATCCAGAAAAGCGTGCGTCGACTTCTATTTAAGCCAAATCGATGCCATCAACAACTGGGACCTCGTTGATTTGAGTTGTTACAAAATATTGGGACACTGGCTGCACAACAAAGACAAACAGCTCCTGTACGATTGGGCGCACACCGACCACCTCTGGAAACAACGCATTGCCATGATATCATGCATGCACTTCGTGAAACACGGTGAATTCAAAGACGCACTGGCTATCGCCGACATTCTCCAACACCATTCTCACGTTCTCATTCACAAGGCGGTCGGGTGGATATTACGGGAAACAGGCAAGGAAAACGAACAACTATTGACGGATTACCTTATCCCCCGCTACAAGAGGATGCCCCGCACCATGTTGCGCTACGCCATCGAACGCTTTGAAGCCCCCAAGCGCAAAGCCTTTCTCCTAGGGGAATACAAATGACAATCTCATTTTCAATCTTAAATCTAAAATCATTAAATCTAAAATTAATTCATGGTTAGTTTTTTACAAGTTGATAGTCTGAGTAAACGTTTCGGAGAACATCTATTATTTGAAAATATAACGTTTAGTATTGCCCAAAATCAAAAAGTTGCCCTAATCGCTAAAAACGGTATGGGTAAATCCACCTTGTTACGCATCATCTTCGGTCAGGAAACCCCGGACACGGGTACGGTTATTTTTAGAAATGATGTTTCACTCGGATTCTTGGAGCAAGATCCCGAATTAAATCCCGAGAATTATGTTTTCGAGGAAGTTTTCAACACGGAAAATCCCACGCTAAAACTGATCAAAGCATACGAACAAGCTGTAAAAGATAACGACACGTCAACACTGGAAGAATTAATTCCACAAATGGATGCTTTACAGGCATGGGATTATGACTCCCAGATCAAACAAATATTATCGGAATTAAAAGTTGACAAATACACCCAACGCATCAAGGAACTTTCCGGCGGACAAAAGAAAAGAGTCGGTCTGGCAAAAGTACTGATAAGCAACCCGGACTTCTTGATTCTGGACGAGCCTACCAACCATCTGGACGTGGAGATGACTGAATGGTTGGAAGACTATCTGGATAAAACCAAAGCCACCCTTCTCATGGTAACGCACGACCGTTATTTTCTGGATAGAGTGTGTGACAAAATTGTCGAGATTGATGATTTCGGTATCTTCTCGTATGACGGCAACTACTCGTACTACCTCGAAAAAAGAGAAGAACGCATTGAAGCCCGCAATGCATCAATCGACAAAGCCAAGAACCTTCTGCGAACCGAACAGGAATGGATGCGCCGTATGCCGCAAGCAAGAAGCCACAAGGCAAAATACAGAATCGACAATTTCTATAAAATCAAAGAAGTCGCCTCGCAGAACATCTCCGAACAGCAATTGGAACTGGACATCAAGGGGCAACGGCTAGGCAAGAAAATTCTGGAACTGGAACACGTCAATAAAAGCTACGGGAACCTGAGCGTACTGAAAGATTTCACGTACAAATTCGTGCGGGGCGAAAAAATCGGTATTATCGGTAGAAACGGCGTCGGGAAATCCACGTTCCTCGACATCATAACCCGCCAGATAGAACCGGACAGCGGAACCATCGAGATCGGGGAAACCGTGGTCTACGGGTATTACAAACAAGCGGGTATTACCTTTAAAGAAGACGATCGCCCTATTGACATCGTCAAAAACATATCCGAGAAAATTGACCTCGGCAACGGACGTATCATGTCAGCCTCCCAATTCCTCGAATATTTCCTGTTCCCGGACAAACTGCAATATTCACTCGTTGCCAAGCTCAGCGGGGGTGAACGCAGGCGGTTATACCTTTTGACCGTGCTTATGAGTAACCCGAACTTCTTGATTCTGGACGAACCTACCAACGACCTCGACATCATGACCTTGAACGTGTTGGAAGAATATTTGCAATCATTCCAAGGCTGCCTAATCATCGTGTCGCACGACCGATTCTTTACCGACAAAGTGGTTGACCGGGTATTCGCTTTCGAGGGTGACGGTATCGTGAAAGACTTCCCCGGGAATTATACCCAATATAAAAACAAAAAAGAAGAAGAAGAACTCCTTCGCAAACAAGCCGAAAAGAAAATCCCCGCCGCCCCCAAGCCCGTCCGGGAAAAAGAAAAAGTACGTAAACTGACCTTCAAGGAAAGGCAAGAAATGCAACAACTGGAAACCGATATGGAAAACCTGAACGTCGAGAAATCCAAATTGGAAGATGCTTTAAATTCCGGTACGTTAGGTGCGGATGAACTGGTCAAATCCTCCCAACGCATCGCCGAAATTATTGATATTCTTGACGAAAAAGAAATGCGCTGGCTGGAATTGAGCGAAATTGAATCGTAAATGTTTTCCCAATAGCTAAAAAAGGCTGTTCAAAATAAAATGAACAGCCTTTTTGTTTCCATGATTAAAACTATTTACTAACTTGCTTAACAGCCTCCGCCATAGATATCAAACTTTCATAGTGTACTCTATCATCGCGATTAGCAGCCCCCACTTTACTCTTCAATAAAGTAACTACCCGCTTCAACATCGCTTGATTGTAACCGAAAGTTTCATCAATCACACCTATTTCCACCTCTTCCTGGAAAGGACTGGCAGCCTGCCCGAACTGAACAGGTAACAATTGCCTAGCTACAGTTCCCAATCCACTCTCTTGTTCCATTTCCTGTAAATGACGATACATCTCATCCATGAAACTTTTGGAGAATAAATTGTATGCCATCATCTCCTCTAAAGAAGGATGTAAACTTTTAATTGCCCGCGTATTCTTAATATAGTCAGTGCAGGTAACACCCATTCTATTAAAAATATTCTTCTGCAACAATTTTTCCTCTTGATTCAATTTCTTTCCTTGTATAGTCGGAGCGAAAACACCGGCATACAAATCATCGTAATAATCGCCAATCGTGTAAAGATTCTTATCTTGTGAAACATGAGAAGAGAGAAGAACCATCGCCCTTTTGCTTTCAATCACCTTGCTCACGGCAGCAATAATCTTTGCAGACGGGTACACGGCTAACTTTGTTTTATTAATCAATTCCGGACGATCGATCCACGAGCTGTTTCTCAACTCTTTCAACACCCATGCCAACGCTTCTTTTTGTTTTGCGCGTGCTACCGATTTCACGGCTTCACCGGCTGTTCCGTCTTTCACTTGCGACAAGTAAATACCACCTACCTGATACAACGCGTTCAACAAGTAACGCATGTATTGCTCTTGAATTCCAGAATAAAGTTGCATCCGGTGAGAGAAATCCGGGTCATCTGAAATCCACTCGTTCAAGTGGTTCAAGATATACTTCAAGTTCTTTATCCCGTAGGTTCCTGCCTTTACGGGATCATCACCTAAATCTTCCTCCAACGCACTCGGGTCTATACGGAAAGCCAACTGTTGACGCCCGTAACGATAGCGAGGATCTCCGGCTTTCTCGTCAATCCATTTCTCGGCGATTTTAGATTCCTCCCACATATCCTTGGCTTCCGGAACAGGAGAATACAACCATTTAATCACGTAATAATCATACACGCCAAGATCGGGAGGAGTCAACTTCACCCCTTTATCTCCCGGTTGCGCTACATAATTGAAACGAGCGTAGTCCATGATAGAAGGAGTAGTCCCGTATTTTTGAGTGAAAGAAACGGAACGCAAAGAATCCACCGGAACGGAAGCCGAAGCAGACATGTTATGCAACATACCTAAGGTATGACCTATCTCGTGCGTGATAACATACGTGAGCGATTCATCAAAAACATCTTTCGGCATCTTAACGGCACGCACACGAGGATCTACTTGTGCCGTCTGAACGAAACGCCAGTTATTAATCAACTGAACAACATTATTATAAACAATCACCGAAGCGTTAATAATCTCCCCGGTAGTCGGGTCCACCCAAGACGGTCCCATGGCATTTGCCTCCGCGTTAGGACAATAACGGATACAAGAATATTTCAAGTTATCGGGATCAAAATTCGGGTCATCCTTCGGGAAATCCTTTGCCACCATCACGTTCTTGAAGCCGATTTTCTCGAAAGCTTTATTCCAATTCAAAACAGCCGCTTTAATCGGACCTCTCCACTCGTCCGGGAATGCGTCATCCACGTACCACACGATCGGTTTCACGGGTTCTACAAGCTCTCCGCGCTTCCACGCTTCCATGTCTTTCGGTTCTACCCTCCAGCGATTAGCCAAAACATAAGTATCGAAACCGTCTTTTTCTTGGGATATCTTCCGGATAGGGAACTGCATTCTTGCGCTCGCCGAATTCAACGAGTAAAAAATTCCAACACGGGAATCCTGCACACGAGGGCGCATTTTAGAATCCGGCAACAAAAGAAAAGTAATCACGGAACGAGTCGACACCTGTCCTAAAGGTATAGATCCGAACAACGTCATATATTGAGCCTCCACAGGCTGAGCCACTTCCAACGATGCGTTATCTTCAAACGCTTTCACGCCTTCAAAAGTAAATTTACTTGAAACAGGGGAAGAAGTGAGCAATCCGCCGCTAACTTTTGGGGCAAGAGCCTTGTTATCTTTTATAAATGACGTCACTTCAATCACCACGGCAGAACTATCCGCATTATACGAGTGAACGGTGAACGATTTTGCCGGAATATCGATATAACTTTTCTCCATGGCTTTCTTCACCCACTCTTTATTCTCTCCCATCGTGGCGGCCAAATTAGGTTTGTTGAACACGATAGACGAATCTTTCTTAACCACGCGATAAAGCACAGGAGCACTGTATTTATACCCCACGTTAAGCAACAAAGGTTCAGAAGTGGCAGATAAAGTTCCTCCCACTAATATATCACGCCCCATGTACTTCAACGGGTATTCCAAATAAACCTTCTGGCCTACTTTATGAATGGTCAAGAAATCCCCCTTCGCAGTAACGATCCCCGGAGTTTGAACCAACTTCTCGTATTTGCTTTTTTTCTTTTTAACAGGCTCTTTCACCTCTTCAGTTGTCACTTTTTTCTTCTTCTTTTTGAACAATCCCCCCGCGTAACTCTCTCCTGCAACGGGAACAAGCAAGGTCAACAACAATAAAAATGAAGACAATCTTCTCATTTTTAATAATTTTAAATTAAACATTATGATTACATAAAATACAAACTTCCATACTTCAAGACGCTATAAACAATCATCGCTTCTATTCAGATTCAGCATTCAACAACTCTTGCACTTTCTTACGCAACACATTTCGATGCAATTCTTTAGCCGCGAACTTACCCTCTCTGTCCAGAACCACCAGATAAGGTATCCCCTCAATTCCCAAATCTGTACAGATACCATCTTTTTTATAACCGCACGGATTCCGGTAACTCTTCCACGGGAGCTGTTCTTCCCGACAGGCTTTCAACCATTTCTCTCTAGAATCATCCATGGAAATACTCACGACACGTAACCCCATATGAGCGAAATCTTTATACAATCGCCGCAAACTTTTCATCTCACTCCGGCAAGGTCCACACCACGATGCCCAACAATCAATAACCGTAATATATCCTTTCAAAGAATCCAGCCGAATAGTATCACCCGCTTCATTCTCCAAAAGATAATCCGGGAAATCTTGACCGATTGCACTCACGAAAACTCTTTCCAATTTATCTTTTAAAGCTTTCCCGATACTCGACTGCTGTATTTCCGGCGATAGCAAATCATACATCTCTTTTCCCCACTCGTAATGCGACTTCATTTCTTCGCAGGCTAAATAAGCGGCATACACGTTATCGGAATACTTTTTCACCAAATCACGAGCAATAGAAAAACGTAAATCATCAAACCACAACCTTTCAGACATCAAACTATCAAACAACACTTGATCATTTCTCGTTGAAGCCTGAAAAATACTTAACCCGGAAGCATTCTCATCCACCACTTTCGTGTAAAGTTCATCAAATGTTTCTCCACACTTTTTTCTTATCTCGTTAGCGTACGACCCTTTTAAACTATCCGCGCATATCCCTCGTCGTGAGGAAACCGTAATACTCATTTCCTCCCCGTCTAAATACAAATCTGCTTGCCGTTCGTTAAACTTCAATCTATATAACCCGGGTTCTTCAAGTATTCCCTTGAAAATATACTCCCCGTTTTTCAATTCCCCCGAACATAGCAACTTAAGATTCTCTCCGGTAGAATACAAAGCAATTTGTCCTGTATCCTGATCCTGCACATTTACTTTCAACCTGAAAGACATTCCGGATGGAGACGAACAACAAACGATACCCCACAAGAACACGAATAAAATCAGTACTCTCATTTTCATTCTAACTTCTCCTCCTAGTTATTCTTCTCAACCAGCTCATCCCGAACTGATTCCATCAACTTTTTCAGATATTCATACTTATCCAATATAATAGGACAATCACTATATTCCGCCTGAAAAACATCCCAATCATCCTTCAAAACTTCCATAACAAAATCAAGAAGATCCGCATTTTCCGTCGGACATCTATAGTATTTTACAAAACCTTGAAACATAACATATTTCTCACCCTCTTCATCAACACTCAAGAATCCATAATACTTCTTATCTTTCCATGGAAACAAAGAAGAAGAAGACTGTTGAACATCCTGCAAATGCATATCAGTAACCTTACCGTCTTCACCAACAACACTCGAGAGTCCATAAAAATACTCTAACTCTTTCGAATAATTATTCACTAAAGCATGCGCCCATTCAGAGCCCCTAATCCTCAAACCAAACGCTTCTTTATCTTCCCGTGTCATTTCTTTCAATTCTGCTACACGAGAAACAACCGCTCCCGACATTCCATAATAAAGATCGATTTGATCGCTACTAAATATCAAGTCTTCAACAAGCAAAAAACATCTAGGCTTCATACCCTTTTGCTGAAAAGGAATAACATACTCTTCCAAGAATTTTACCCCTTCCAGAATATCCTGACGCTGCTCCGAAAGCGTGTACTTCATACTTGTCACGTTCTGCTCTATAGAATATCCTAACATCAACGTTTTATAATAAATAATCGAATCCCCGTTCGCGTCTAATCCTCGATACTCCCTCCCGATCGTATCATTATAATAAACAGGCACTTTATATTTACTATAAATTTCATAAATCAAATGATCCAATTCATCATTGGGATTATCCTTTATCACGTACCAATCCACATCCACGTTTGACGGAGATAACGTACCGTTCTCATCATCATGACAACTTGCCAAAGCAAACAATGACAACAACAATATTCCAATTAAATTTTTCATCATCAATCACTTTTTCGATTACTATTCATATTCCACATACTCGGGAGCGGGCCGCTCATTATTAACCATATTTCCATCCGTGAATTGCAATTCATAAGTAGGGATTGGCAAAACCCACCCGCCGTCAGGATAAGCCGGTAACTCGTAATACCCACACGCCACTCCCGTACTTTGAACACGTACCTCATGCCTTATTGACTTTACATCCGGGTATTTAGGACTCACGGAATACCGGCGCAAATCAAACCAACGATGTCCCTCGAAGCACAATTCCAAACGACGTTCATTCCGAATAAAATCCACTAAATCTTTCCCCGTTTTGGTTTCAATATCCGGCACGCCTTCCGCGCAATAACGAGTAGCAAGAAAAGAATTCATAACGTTTTTAGCGCCCTCCTCCTTGTCCTGCATCGCTAATGCCTCTGCCTTATTCAAATAAATCTCCGCATACCGAATCAAGTTACAATCAGACACTCCTCCATTTGACCATTTCTTAAATTTAGAAGGATAATTTCCATAAGAATAAATCGTAATCCCCAATTTATATCGTTGGTCATTTGCTTGATTATAAAAAGCAGCCTTCAGATCTTCAGATATCGCGTAAGTAGTCTTCGTTTTATACCCCACCATCGCATTAAGACGATATTCTCCTTGAGAAAAAATCGTTTCCGTAGACTTCGAAGAAAGTATACTGGTACCCGACTTCAATGTATTCAAATCCTGCAAACGATAAGTAGCCTGCATAATCGTATCGCATTGACTATCGCACTTTTCCCATTCACCCATGTAAAGATACACCCGGCTCAACAAAGCCCTTGCCGCCGTTTCATTAGCTCGATAAACCGAAGCTTGAACAATGCCTTTCAAATCCGAAATAGCTTTCAATAAATCCTCCACGATCAAGTTATAAACATCTGCCACCGGATCCCGGACAAAATCCTTATCTTCCACTTCCGACCTCACTTTAATCGGAACTCCTAAATCCGTGGCAGCAGTTCCCGCAGCATAAGGTTTTGCATATAAATTAACCAGCCAAAAATAGTACGTGGCTCTCAGGAACAAAGCTTCACCTTTAATTCTATGGTAATCCGCCCCCGCATCCCGAAACGCTTCCACCTCATCCAATATCACGTTCAAAGAAGCTATATGCTCGTACAAACCACTCCACACGTAATCATGCTTGACGGTTCCGTTCTCATCCGTACTCGGCAACTTCAACCACTCGTAATACCCGATATAAACCGGGGACCCCAATTTGTCCCAGTAATTGGGTTTTGATGACAACTGCACATCATCATCCATCAAATGAATCCACGAAGCTATCGTCGTTTCCCCCTCGTCATCACTATCACTGGTTTCCCGAGAAATCATGTACCCGTCCCCCACCAGCAGTTCGCTTAAATCCGAGATCGAATTCACGTATAATAAATCTCTAGGATACTCTTCCAAAAAATCCCCACAAGACACCAACAACACGCTCCACAGAATACCGAATATATTTATTATCTTTTTCATACGCTATGATTTAGAATGTTACATTTAAATTCATTGAAAAAGTCGGACAAAGCGACATATTAATCGACGGAGCAGACCCCGATTGAACAGCAGGATCCTGTCCTTTCAACTTTTTATCACAAATCATAAACAAGTTCGTGCAAGAAAAACCGATATACGCCGACTTCATATACATTTTCCTCGCAAAAGCCTCCGGTACATTATAACGTAATGACAAAGATTGCATCTTGAGATAATCACCGCTGACCACCCGTATATTGGAATTATCCCACATATTCCAAAGATTCTTACCGAAATTATAAGGTTTTTCCACGCACCACATTCCCATCGTCTGTCCAAACCTTTCACCGGAAACAATACCCGGAATCGTTGTATTACGTTCATCACCGGGATATCTCCAACGATTCATAAACTCTTTCCTCGCATTCGCTGCCGGCTGGGGAGCTATCGTTCCGTATGTACTTTCCAAATCCGGATACATCTTTAACAGGCGGACTTTAGAACCCAAACTATAAGCCAGATTAAACGATAAAGTAAATCGGCGATAGGTAAAACTATTGTTCAACCCTCCCTGAATAACAGGTACGCGTGTTCCGGAATGCTCTAATACCGTGGTAAACACCTCATCACGCTCCATCGAATCATACAAAGCCTCTCTATCCAATACAACGTTTCCCTCGTCATCATAATCATACCGATCTACATCGTAAAACATCGGACACCCGTCCGCGGGATCCAATCCTTTAAACTTATACGAATAGAAAGTATTCAAGGGACGTCCCACGATCTGGGCTGTACCGTTCAAATAATTCGCATAAGTATACCGGTCATGCATAGATTTATCTTTCACCTTTCGCCCCTTCGTCAACTGATTCAACACCTGTCCCAATTGAGGATCGAAAATCCACCGGAAACCGTTAGGATTCTCCGCCGAGAACGTGTTCACGGGAATAACTCGCAACGAAAACTCGAATCCTTTATTTTCCAATGTACCCTTATTCAACACGTAATCTTCCCGCCCGTTTACACGTGAAATTGTTTTCGTCAAGAACGTGTCATTCGTCTTTTTATAATAATAACTAACGCTGGCGGAAAACCTTCCTTTGAACAAATCAAAATCTAACTGGACATTAGTTGAAGCCGTTTTCTCCCATTTCAACATGGGATTCGGAAAACGATAAACATAAGAAGCGTACTCTCCCAAAGTAGAATTCATGTCCCCCTTGCGTATAACCAACTTCGAACTTTCGGACTCTAACATATTTCCTTGATAGCCAAAAGAAGCGCGTAAAGATAAGCTCCCCAGCCAATTTACCTCCTTGAACAAATCATCCTTAATATTCCAACGTCCGGATACCGACCATATAGGAGTAATTTTATCATTCGCCTTCGTTCCAAATTTATTAGAAGTATCAAAACGCATATTCGCGTTAAACATATACAAACTCTTGTAATCATATGACAATGAAGCGTAGCCGGAAATCAAATTCGTTTTGGAATCAGAAAATACCCCTCTTGCCTCGCTGGATTGAGTCCATTTACGAAACGCCTGATAATAAACCAAATCAATTTCCGCGACCAACAATCCTCGCTCCGGGATATACCCCCGGTACGTTTTACTAGAACCCGTGTAATGGCTTGAAGAAGCCTCCGCACCTAAAGTTGCCACAATCTGATGGTTACTCTCCGTATCCAAATACTTATTGAAATCCAACTGGGCACGCAAAGTCCAAGCCTCGTTATCGGTATTCTCTTTTCTCAATTCACCTCCCACCGGACACTCGTTCACCCGGTCCTCATCCTTATCGGGATCTTTAAGTAAACTATCTGTACGTCTTAACTTCCTCACGTAAAAAGATTCTTGCCCATACCAAGTATCCACGTCCGTTGAAGAAGTTGAATACGCGAAAGTCAAACCCAATTTCAACGGTTCAATCATACGCCAATCAACCGTCGCGTTCACGCTCATACTTTTGGTATTCGAATCATACGAACTATTATTCATTTCATTAATAATGCTATACGGGCACCAATCAATAGAACTTCCCGCGCTATTACCTCTCCGTTTATAATACCACAAACTTCCATCTTCATTAAAAGCGGGAAGAGCCCGGCTCGTGTTATAAGCATATCCCAACACATTCACCTCGGAAGGAGTATAAGAGCGGTCGGACACATTTCCATTCATACCAAAACGCAAAGTCACGTTATTCAAATTAGCCGTCAGATTCACGCTTGTCGTGTAATTTTTCATTCCTTCCCCTTTCGTCGTTCCTTGGCTATCATTATAACCCAAAGAAGCGTAATATTTTAACGAGGACGAGCCCCCAGAAATACCCAAGGTATGCCTGTGGGACCAAGAATTCTGCAACAGCAAATCCAACCAATCCGTGTTCATCGACTCGTATCTGCCGACCTCCTTTTGGAACTGATTGAAATCAATCCGGTCATTCCAGTAATCACGCAAAGCCCCCTCGTATCCTACCCACGAATCAATCGTATTATATGTAATTCCTTTCTCTACCAACTCCCTAGACAAAGCGATTCTCTCCCTCGAATTCATCATATTCACGCTTTTATCCCCATAATGCGGACGACGCGTAAAAGTTCCCGCTACCGAATAATTAATCGCCGGGGGACCTTCCTTACCCTTTTTAGTCGTGATCACTATAACACCGTTTGCCGCACGAGCACCGTAAATAGCGGTAGCCGAAGCATCCTTCAAAACATCTATCTGCTCGATATCTTCCGGGTTCAATCCGGAAATCGCGTTGCCCAACAGATTCACGAAATCCAAGTCATTAATCTGCGAGGGATCAATATCCACCGGATCCTGTTGAATAATTCCATCCACCACCCAAACAGGTTCCTGATTCCCTAAAATAGTAGAAGTTCCCCGGATTCTCAAACGTGGAACAGCACCCACTTGTCCCGAATTCTGCATAAAAATCATTCCCGGCACATGCCCTTCCAACATCTGGTCGATACTATTCAATCCCGGCACGATAATATCCTCCGCCTTGATCGAAGTCACGGCACTTGTCAGTTTTCGCTTGTCAATCGTCTGATACCCCGTACTCACGACAACCACCTCATCCAAGGCTACCTCCGATTCCTTCATCACCACGTTAATCGTGTCCTTACCCGTGTAAACGACTTCACGATTCTCCATTCCCACGAAAGAAAACAACAAGGTAAACTTTTCCATCGCCGGCAAATTCAAGACATACCGTCCCTCCACGTTCGTCACCGTTCCGAGCGTCAAACCCTTCACCAGCACCGTCACACCCGGAAGAGGAAGTTTCTTCTCGTCCGTTACCCTACCCACGATACGGATACTTTTCTTTTGTTCATCATCCGCAACTTTCACCTCACGCTTCACCACGATAATATTCCCCCTGAAATTGTAGACCAAATCCGTCCCTTCAAAAATTCGCTTCAACACATTCTCCACGGTTTCACTCTCCACCTTGATTGATAACTTCCCCAATTGATTTGTCTGCTCCGTATTAAAGAGAAAATGTAAATCCGTCTGTCGTTGAATCTCATCAAACAACATTTTCACCGTTACATTTTTCATGTCCAAACTCACTCTCTCCTGTTGGGCAAAACTACTTGCCGAAAGAGAAAATGTAAATCCAATCATTAAAACGAGAAACACTCTCATAATTTTCCAAAATTTGTGTCCACATCCCCGTAAGAATGGTGGACAATTTCCATTTTTTTGCATACATTTGTAGTTGAATAATTAACAATTATCAATAAGCTTCACGCCAATAAAGCTCAATGATGATTAAAACACACGGGAGGTGCTTCCAACGCCTTCCGTTTTTTATTATCGTGAAATCACTATTGTACGCCCCTTCACCGAGAACAACACACCGGTAGACTCGGTTATAACATCAAAAATATTTTGTATCTCTTTATACCTTCCCAGGTACCCGGAAAAATGCAATTGCTTCACGGATTCCGTCTGATAGAATACTTCCACGTCATACCACAAAGAAAGAGTAGTCATGATATTCTCCAAAGTTTCATCCTCGAAAGCAAAAACCCCTTTCACCCAAGCCAAATACTGCCGGGGATCTACCTGTCGAATCGCCATCGAACCGTCTTTCGGATCAAAACAAACAAGCTCTCCCGGCTTCAAAACACATTCATTCCCGGAACGGATAGCCTTTATCCCGACTTTTCCACTTTCCAAAACCGTTTGAATCCCTTCCGGTCGCCGTGTATTCACGTTAAACGAAGTCCCGTACACTTGCACCTGCACCTCGTCCGTCATCACGTAAAACGGGCGGGTAGAATCCGTTGCCACCTCAAAATAAGCCTCCCCGGAAAGAAAAACCCGACGTTCATTCTCGTCAAATATCACCGGGTATCTCAAATCCGTGGCTGAATTCAACGTAACCCGGGTCCCGTCGGATAAAGTTAAATGAAACTCCCCGCCCTTGGGAATTTGCAAGGTATTATACTTCAACCCAATTTTTTTCCCGTCCCCGCCGTCCTCGTACACCAAACCACCATCCGTCCTGCGTACCCTTCTCCCCTCTTCCAACCTTATCTCGCTTTCTTCGCTCTTGCCCAAAGACACTTTCACACCATCGGAAAGAATCAACGTCGCCTTATTCATCCCGGGATAAATCACCCCGCCAATCTGCTGTGGATCCAAAGTAACATCTTTACCCGCCAGCCAAACCGCCAACCCGATCGCAACCGGTATAACCACCGCCGCCACATACTTCAATACACGTGTAAACAACTTAGATTTTCTCGCTTGAGTCCGATTCAAGAAACAACTCCACCCTTTTTCCATATCAATATCACGAAATTCCGGAAATTCCGAAGCAAAACGATTATCCCGCAACATCTCCTTGAAAAAACACCGATTTTCTTCCCGTTCCTCCACCCACGATTCCAACACGGCCTTCTCCTCATCCGAAATCGAACCTGCCAAGTAAAGACGGATCAATCGAACAATATTTTCATTATACACATTCATTATACATCTCTTTTTACTCCCTATACGACAAGAGTACCCAAAAGAGGTAAAAGAAAAATCACTTTTTTTACCGGAAAAACATCAACCAATTGATTTCAAGCAAGAAAAAAAACAAAAAAATCAAATCAACTTAAATAACAGAACCCAGAAAAACACATTCCCTAAACGCTCCTTCAAAAAACATACCGCATTTCTTTTATGCGCTTTCACGGTTTGAACAGACAATGACAACAACTCAGCAATCTCGTCATTCTTTTTGCCTTTTAAATGCAACTCGAACACCTCCCGACAACGTTCAGGCAACTCACTAACAGCTATATACAACTCCCGGTAAATTTCCTCCCTCATCAAGCCGAACTCACCATCTTCCCCCTCTTGTTGATTCTCCATCATGTAAACGACATACCGCTCCTCCACTGCTTTGTGTTTCAAATAATCCAAACACTTGTTATTTACTAAATCATACAAATACGCCCGAAATCCACGATAGGAATTAAACACCTTACTCCCCTCCCATATAGCGATAAAAACCTCCTGCACGATATCTTCGGCAACCTCCCTCTGTTGTACTCGACGCATCGCGTACAACACCATGTAGCTGTAGAATCGTTTAAACAACTCCCGGTAAGCCGAAACTTGCTTCACATTAATTTGCCGAATAAATTCACCGTCAACATTACACATACCAACAACTTATTCCGAATCAGTCCGTACAAAAATAATACATAATTCTATCTTTTTGAAGGGAAACTTAAAAAAAAGCATCCTCCCGATCATTACCGAGAGTATAACACCCGTGATTCTTATTTCTTTTTCTTCTCCAAATCATCCTCCGGCTCCGTTCCCAACGCTTCGGATTCCTCCTTGATTTCGTCCATGTAATTTGCCAGATTATCCCGTGCGTCGTCATCATCGTTTTCCAATATCTCACCCAAAGCATCGACATACGCTTCCTGTAATTTCTCATCCTCCTCCGGGGTCAAATGTCTTTTTACATCTATCTCTTCTTTCCCGGAAGCACCTTTCTTATTTTCTTTCTTTTCCATAATGCTTTATCTTTAATCTATATAGCATTGAAACGAAAGGAAAAGAAAAAAGTTCGACCAATCCAAAACTCAAAATCAATACCTAATCCAACATTTTTTCTAATATATTTTCAACCTCCTCCACTGTCGGACAAACAGCCAATATCTTTCCATCCCGATCCACGAGGAAAGTTCCCCCTCCTGCCCCTCCGACACAGTACTTAAACCAAATATTTCCAATATCATTAATTTCTACCAGATTCAACCACGGGTAACCATCTTGAAGTGCTGCATTCTTTGCACTATGTACATTTTTCTCCCGTGCAACACCAACAATTGTAAAACCTTTTGACTTATACTTTTCATATACCGGAATCATACTTTTCGAATATCTCCGACAAGGTCCACACCACGACGCCCACAAATCAATCAAAGCTACTTTACCATCAATCTGTTCCGATAAAGTCACCGGATGTCCGCCAAAATCAGGAGCCGTAAAATCAATATATTTTCCCCCGACCTCTATCTTCTTTAATGATTCAAGCATCGTCGCTATCAGAGACGTGTACGAATGTTCGGGAAACATCGGTTTATAAACCGAATAATACATTTTCTCCAAACGCTGCAAATCTTTAAATGATAACATTTCAAACTCCTCCGGCAAACCATGTACCCGATATTTTACCAACATATTTAAATCATCCATCAATAAGAAATACGCTACTAAAGAAGGATTTTGTGCCATGTAATCCTCTTTCCATTTTTGCCCTTGTCTATGTAAACTTTTATTTTTCTCATTTAACGCTATAACTTGAGGTGTGTACGCCTTTTCCTCTCTTTTCAATTGCACGTAAACGGCATCCAAACTATCCAATTTCCGGCGATCATCACGAACCTGTGACATCAATTGATGTAATTCCATCGCTTGAGGTGAAAAATATAGATTTTGACGATACAATGAATCATATTGAGCATACAATGTTTTAAAATGAAATCTATCCTCCTTATCTTTCAAATAATTTTGATACAATTGATTGATTTCACCACCATAAATCTCCGAAACAAAATCAGAATCGTCTAAACGGATATTAATTTCCACAGAACCCGGTTCAACAAAGAAATCAATTGGTTTATAAGCACTTTTTGCCAATTCATCAGCAAATATCAACCTATACATCCTACTCTCGTTTGACTCACAAACATACTTGAATTTCCCATTTCGAATAGGAATAATTGCATTGGGATTCTGAATTCGATCGTCAGCATCATATTCCATCAACACCAGCCGATAGCTCCAAGGACGACCAACGACTTCCCCCTCTATCACACAACTCTTTGCATTCACGTTCTGTTCCAAATCCGCCTCTAAAAGAATTCCTTGAATAAACCAATCATCCTCATGATTCCCCTCCACGTAATCTATTTTCTTTTCATTCGCATCCAAAGGTTCAAAATAGAGTCGAAAAGTCATTATACCGGGATCCGGTAAAAAAACTTTTTGATTTAAATCAATCCCTTCTGCACTTAATAATCTATATTCTTTACCACTATCCCCTTTTATAATCGTCCGACCTGCTATTCGTATCCATCCGTCAGGCGAAGCATTCACTTGCCCCGTTACAATCGTCGCATCTTTTGTCATTTCGATCTTTACAATATCGAACATATATGTATTCGTGTTTTCATACCAAGGAACGTCTATTACCCTATTTTGTCCCCATCCCGTCATCGTAATACTTATCCACAAACACAGACTAAATATTAAACCTTTACATTTCATACACTTCTTTTAATAACAATAAATAATCGCCAATCCCAAATTATATCAAAATTTTCTATTTCAATTTCAGCCGCACGATACATGCCAGATTAAAACTTTTTGCCATTTCGAACTGCTTTTTCCCTTGTTCGTCAAGCATCTCGAAAGGAACACCCCGATCCAGATCCGCGCCGGAACAAATGAAAACAATCTCATCCTCATCAAAATAAGTTTGCAACGGGAACTCCACGTCTTCCGTGAAAAACTCGAACTTCCGACACGACCGATCTTTCGTGTTGCAAAGAACATAGAAGAACTCCGGGTAAAAAATACCTTTTCGCGTATCCTTAAAATTCGCCAGTATCCAATCACCCCAAGCCCTAGACTCTCCGATCGTGACCGTAAACGTCGTGTTCAACCAATCTGCACGTTTCTGTTGATACTCCTGCTTCAAACCATGATTATTCCTTGCTTTTCCCGTCGGCTTCCCGAAAGGCGGGCTCTTAACCTGCGACACCCGATACGGGGAACGTCCCGTGGTAAAGTGGTAAACAGGCACGATCCTGTCCAACTCAATTCGATAATACGTGTTCAAAAAATGGAAAGCACCGTAATTCACCCCGTCTTTCATGTACCCGTACAAATCAAACGCCGTACCAAACACATCCGGTACGGTAAACGCACTGGCAGTATAAGCATTCTTCTCCCGTGAAAAATAATGTATCTTCTTTTCGGGTGCCGTACGTAAACAAGCGAACACATCCTTACTCATGGGAAATATTCGGTAAATCGATCCCCGCGGTCGGTACGTCTTGAGATATTCCCCTTTCAACGTGTATTCCAACACACCTCTCCACTGGGATAAAAGCAATAACCTTTCATTGAATGGGTCAATCACCACATCCGAAATCTCATCATATTGTCCTTCTTCCTTGCCTTGGGCCCCAATCCGGCTGACCAACTCACCCGCCCGGTCGAACACGAAAACCTCTTGTTCGTTCAACACGTAGTACAAACCTTTATAAGATTTCACTCCATGAGCCGATTTCTGAAAATAAGGCAATAGTATAATTTCAATACTATCACATATCTCCCGTAGTGACACCCGGTCATTCTGTGACATCTTGAACTCATACACGGGAGCACTACTTTTCGATGTCGTTTTCTTTTCTTTACAACCTACTAAAACAAGGAAAACACTTATCACAAACAAGCATCTCATAATTTATCTATTTAAAAATAAATCCTACTGTCCGCACTTCTCGTTAACAGGTGTAAGTTATGATTTTTTCTTGTTTTTTCAAAAGGATTGTCTTAAAATATAGTGTTTTCATGATTCTAAGTACCGCCACATCAAAACATGGCGTGTGCCGCTGAAAATAAATCTTGCGACACACGCCATACAATCTAAAACCTTATTTTTCTACCTTCCCCTCCTACGCAACCAGATCACGAGAGCCAAAACAATCATCAACGACGGGATGATCCACCGCAGGATGACAGTCCACGTGGAAACCTCCTTTTCGCTAAGATAAATCAGGTTGTCAGGTGGAATTGGACGACGCACATCAATGGGCACCTCCTCGTCAGACAACCAGAAGAAACTACCCGGAATCAATGTGAAATTGCTCGTACGGATACCTTTACGCCCCATACTCAACTCACCGTTACTAATACAGTCTGCATCCCCAAACACCAGTATTTTTTGTGTCCTTCCGTCAACTTCGCGCATCAAGGCCAAGGTCGTAACATAACGTTGCTGCACTTCTCCCAATTCGGGATTCAAACGAGCAGTATCGTCCACGAAGTCTGTGGTTTGCATCTCGTTCCATACTAAAGAATCAGTTTCAAACAACGGTATCGCTTTGTACCCTTTTTTCGGGATGAATGTCAATCCGGATACCCCGGGATGCACTACCACACTCTCGTGGCTATTCATTTGCTCGAAATGATAAATCAATTCCTGTCCCTCTTTCGTTGGCTTCACGACCATGAGATCTGGGGCATGATTACCCGAAACATGAACTAAGCATCCGGGTACTAACTGTACCCCAAATTCTGCCAATAACGGGTTCATATACTCCTCTCGTTTTGGCTCACTCAGAATCATCAAATTCCCCCCGCGAGCGACATACTGATCCAAATTTTCTTTTTGCACTAAGGACAATTCACTCCTCATCTCAGCAATCACCAGTATATTAATATCTTCAGGTATCTCTCCATCTAGTCCCACTTCCACCACATCGAATCCTTGGTTCAACAAAGCATAGCGAAACGGCTTATCCCACGTGAAAGTATTATAATCGCGGGTCCCCAACTTCTTCACGTCACGCTCTCCATGTCCCGTCAAAAAACCTACTTTCGGCAAATCCATTACCAAACGTTTGAAAGCAGCCGTAATTTCTGTTTCTAACGGCTGATGAATCATATCATTATACACACGTAAAAAAGTTTTCTCCCCACTTTCCCGTTCCAATAAACGCACGAACCTATTTCCTTCCGGCCACAAATCTATCTGTTTCCGTATCTCTTCCGGTGTAATAAACAATGTGGAATCTAAATGATAATTTTTCACGACCTCCTGGAAGCGTTCTTTTGTATTTTTATCTGGCCAACGTTTATCTTGATAAGCATCTGTAATCGTGTCATAATAATACACATACTTCATCTTAATCTCGGGTTTAAAACGCACGTATTGGCGAAAATGTTCCTGATCTCGTTTTACTTGATCAGGCATTGCTGTCCGTAAATCGTTTAAATCCAATGCATTCACGTATGTCGTAATTGTCAATCCACCTTTCATCTTCGCTACTACATCTTGACTGTTCTCTGTCAACGTGTTCGACTTTGTAGCAGTAGTATCATAATAGGTCATCAACGTGGGACGAGATGAGAAATACCCGATCACACTGGCAATCAACAACACCCCCATGTACTTCCCAATCGTCATTGTCCAGCGAGCCTTTTGACGATTCGCCTGCAACCGAATCACGGTCAAAACCAAAAATAAAGCAGACACAGTGATAAAATAGATCACATCCTCGCTACAAATCAAACCACTAATAAATTCCCCTGAACGTCCTGAAATCGACAACCAGTAAGTGATCTCCCGTACCAACTCGAATTCTTGCCATAAATCTTTCACGTAATTCAACAAACCGAGTATTACCAGTGTCATGATGGCCACCACCACTTGATATGACGTCAAACTTGACATAAACAATCCCACTGCAGCATAAGCGCAAATCAAGAAATAAAGTCCCAACAAACCCGATAATATCAACGGGAAATCAAAATCCTTAACCGTGAAAGCACCGAACACGACAATTACCAACAACGCCATAATTAATACCCCTCCATAGAGCATCATCGAAAGATACTTCCCAAGAATAATTTGCCAGTTCGTCACTGGTGATGAGTACAACAATTTAATCGAACCGCTGCTCAATTCCCGACTCATCAATCCCATTGTCAAAAGCGGGATATAAAGATACAGATACCCTTGTACAGCCGTAAATAATCCTGTCCAAGGAGCTGAAAATAACTTGTTTGTAATATTATTCACCGTATATCCTATTTCTTGAGAGTGTACCAATCTCTCCATATTTCCCATGAAATTTGTCACCGCTTGGAACACGAAAATCACAAGAATCAACCATGCTATCGGCGAGTAAAAGAGCGTTTGCAACTCCATTTTCGCTATCTTGAATATCTTTTTCATTTTATATATTCTTTATCCGTTTACGTTATTTTTTTGATAATTCTGCAAATATGGTATCTAATGAACTTTTCTCCATATTTAACTCATTTAAACGCCAACCACGGGCAGCACTCACCTCTGCCACTTTTTCCAATGCTTCCTGTGCGTTAGAAAAATGAAGACGATACCTTGTTCCCCCTAATTCCTCCACTTGAAGCACACCAGGAATACCGGCTCGCAATTCATCCACAGGCGGGCAAGCAATCAAAGATACCAGCACCGTACTGGGAACGATATAATTATCAAACTCATCCACGCTTCCGGAAAACACCAGCGTCCCTTGCTCTATCATACGGATATACTCACACGTGGCCTGCACCTCCGGCAAAATATGTGTGGAAAGAATCACGGTACGTTCCTCGGCTATCGTCTTGATCAAGTGACGAACCTCCACGATCTGATTGGGATCCAAACCGTTCGTGGGTTCATCCAGCACAACGATGGCAGGCTCATGAATAATAGCTTGAGCAATCCCCACGCGCTGTTGGTATCCCCCGGAAAGGTTATGAATCAACCGTTTTCGGAAATGGGTAATTCCGCAGCGTTCCAACACCTTGCCTATCGCTTTGCTCACCTCTTTGGCTGGAACATCCCGCATGAAGGAGCAATACTCCAGGTATTCTTCCACGGTCAAATCCATCTGCAACGGCGGTTGTTGAGGTAAGAAACCGATATGCCGCTTAGCCGCCACCGGATCCTCTCGCATATCAATTCCCTTGATATAGACACTTCCCTCTGTTTGCTTGAGAACACCACAGATGATGTTCATCATCGTTGATTTCCCAGCCCCGTTGGAACCTAACAGACCGTAAATACCGTTTTTACTAATCTCGAAACTAATGTCCCTTACCGCCCACTGTACGCTATAACGATGGGACAATCTCTCAACCCTCAAAATCGAATCTTCCATAAATCTCTAAATTAACTTATTACAATGATTTATCTAATAATACTCACAATCCAAACTCTTTTTCTTGGACACGACATTCTCACATGCGGTTCTTCATTACTGCCGAACCACCACGAAATTGTGTTTACACAAGGGGGTGCCAAAAGTCATTTCCCAAACTCCCTCCCCTCTTCGGGATACTCCCTCTATAAACAGAGGTAGCTGTGAAGCAGATAGAGGTGTTTTAGAAGGGAATGGACTTTTGCCACCCCTTCTATCTCTTAATTATAGGTAACTTCCCCAACCTTCTTCAGATCTACCTTATATTTATCTAAAAACCAATCGTACAAAATATCATACTTCCGTTTTATCAAAGGATACTTCTCGAGATAATCCCCCCATTCCTCAACAGTACGGGTTACCATGGCATTCATAAAATGTTGTAAATCCAACTTTGAATCCACTAACTTTGTTTGATAATGCACATTAAGACACCAATTAAAAATATACTTATTTTGATTAGCATTCCATTGCGGCATAAACCCACGAGCCAAAGCAAAATCCGGATCATCGGGATTTACGGGATCATAATCTTTGGCTGCCCGCGTATAGTCACTCACCTCGTAAAATTCCTTCGGGAACTCAAAAGTAACATTGTTACACCAAAAATTCCACAAACTCGATTGTAGATCATTTTTGTAAGTTCGTTTCTCCACTGCTGACAATTTGCTCAATTCCGCAGAACAATCATTCACGTAAAACGACTGTCCATCCTTTCCCATTGTCGCAAATTTACTCGTTCCCAGTACATCCTTCATGAACTCAACGACAATAATTTTATAAGGCATATATTTCACGTGAAAATCAATAGGATATAAATCAAACCAAATATCTTCTAGAAAATCTAACACTATATCCATACATTGAGGATCAACTTTTCCATAAATATAACTCAGGTTAGTTTGTGATAGACCATACATGAAATCAGGATGTGAATACTCGTACAATATGTAACTCTTGTACATATTATAATACTCCACGATCCGACCATCCGCAGGAGATTTTCCTTGCGGCAACACGTAATCCGGTGATAACGTTTCCACGTCGCCTACCTCATCATAGTCTGCACAAGCCATGCACCCGAACAAGCATAAAATTATCAAATATAAATTTATAGTCTTCATATTTATTACATGATTAAATGGTTATTCCAATACTCCTTCTCGCTCCGGAGCCTTGGCTGAAGCATTTTGCACCAATTGTATATTCTTATCAATAACTTCCAACGGGAAAGGCAAAGTGTACATCAGATCTTTCTCGTTCAAAGTATAAATTAGATATTGGTCTTCTTTACGTTGCTTGAATTTCCTCGTGATAGACGGCATACCGTAACGACGCAAATCAAACCAGCGGTGAAATTCATAACATAATTCAAGGCGCCGTTCTTGACGAATTTTTTCCAGCACCCCCGTCGTACTTCTCTCATCCGTGTAGCCCGTGATACGATGGCGGCGCAATTCATTCAAATCTGCCAACGCCCCATCCTCGTCCTTGTTCTCTGTCGCCAACACCTTAGCTTCCGCACGTGTTAGGTACGCCTCAGAAATCCGAATAGCATACCCCGGCGTTCTCACACCTCCACCACTGCCAAGCTCTCCCGGAACAAGTAATTTATATATCTCGGTTCCATTTATTGGGAACCAAAAATCTCTACGTTTGTCACCATGCGTAAACCCCGACAACAAACTCTCGGTTGGACTCAAGACATCATCAAAATAAGCATATCCATACAACCATTCCACCTCGGAGAGGTTATACGTACTCAAGCTAAATTCTCTTTCTCCGTAACTCATCTTCGTGTAATCACTCAACCCTTCGGAAGACTCAATAGCCCGAGTAGCCACAGTGATCGCCTTGTCGTATTCCTCCATGTAGAGATAAGTCCGAGCCAACAAAATATCCACGGTCGTTCCATTCATCCGGTAGTTACCTCTCGTTTTTGGGTATTTAGCAAACAATCGGGAAGCCTCTTCCAGGTCAATTACAATTTGATTATACACATCTTCCACGGTACTTCGGGCAATCCCGTTCTCCACCAAGGCTGCCGTCAATTTTAAAGGTACTCCCAACGCTTTCTTATTATAATTATAAGGTTCCCCGAACATATTCACGATTCGGAAATACCCAAAAGCACGCAACCCCAATGCCTCCGCACGAATCAAATCTCTATCTTGTTGGGTTCCGACGGCATTCTCGACTCCATCTAACACGGCATTAATACCCATAATTTGCGTGTAAGTGTACGTGTAGCCATTATCTGGAGCGTTCTCTTGTTCCCACATATCCGGTTGCCAAGTGAACGTGCGACTCAATGCAGCCAATCCCCAGATAAAACTACCTGTTGGTAATTTACTCTCATTCAACATCAAATCATCATCCAAGTAAAAAAGTACATCATAATTAGACAATTGAGTCTTATACATGTACATCATCAGTAATTCACTATAATCTGTCGTGGTCGTAGGGATCGACTCATCCTGCGAAGACTCCTCGAGAAATCTCGAACATCCCCCCAACACTTGCGAGAAGATCAAACTCAATGCGACACATATATTTCTATACTTTCTCATTTCTTCATCTATTTAGTAGTTAATTTCTAAAACATCACTTGAACAGAAAATGAAGTCACCCGTCGAGTCGGCCAGTTACCCGTCTCCGGGTCCAATCCATCCCATTTCTTGTCGGACACCCACATGAACGGGTTAGTCATGCTCAACTTCAATTGCAAATAACTCAACCCAATTTGGCTCAACGTCTTCTCTCCAAAATTATAAGCCAACGAGAGCGAACGACAACGAATAAAGTCTGTGTTAGCCACCCGTAAATCGGATTGGTTATACATCACGTAGGAACTTTCTCTTGATTTGTAATTAACCATCAATACAGAATTTGTCGGGAACAAAATATAATCCCCGTAACTATTAATACCTGGAAGCGAAGGTATACTCGTGTTATCTCCCGTTTTTTTCCATCGATTCAACAATTTTTTAGAAACATTCTGGTGTGGAAGCGGAAGCCCATCTCTGGCCATTGTTGCCTCGTACAGATTCGGCAAGCGATTATGCCCACCCCATTGCACTGCAAACAAAGCGTATAGAGTGAGATTTTTATACTTGAACATCGTGTTCAATCCTCCCGAGAAATCTGGAGTAAACTTACCTGACTTCACCATAAAATCCTTGATATCATTCACGGATTCCAAATCCATGTACTTGAAACGGGGACGCCCGTACTCCTGTTCCAACTCATCGAACACGTAAGAGTAGAACGTGGAAAAAGGTTCTCCATCCACTATACAATTACCATTCAAATAATCGTCTAACAAGTTTACCCTATTATTCTTTGTCACTTTGTTTTTCGTCACCGACGTGTTCAACGACAACTGCCACGTGAAATCCTTCCTTCTCACGGGTACCACATTGATCACGAAATCATACCCGGAATTCTCCATCGTGGAACCAGAAACTATCCCGTTAGCCACCCCATTTTCTAAAGCAACCCCTTTGGACGATAATACATCACTAATCTTCTTAAACCAGTTAAAATTAAAATTCACACGTCCATTCAAGAAAGCGGCATCAATTCCCACATTCCATGTTTTCGTCTTTTCCCAACCAAGATCCGGGTAAGGCAAAGAAACAATCTCCAACCCGTAAGAATTGTACAAATACTCGTACACATCGGTAGTAATTAATTCTGGTGATACAGAACTCACCGCATTTCCTTGGTACCCAAAAGATCCGTAAAGATCCAAATTATTCAACCACCAGTGTTTCCCGAGAAAATGCTCGTTAACAACCCGCCACTTCACCCCCGCAGACCAAGTAGGTTGCAAACGTTTATTCTTATCTTGACCGAAACGATTAGAAGCATCGAAACGACCACTCAAGTTTACCACGTAACGATCATCATAGGAATAAACAGCCATCGCATATTCACTCAACGTGTTCTCAATGCGATTCAACACGCTATGTTTGCCCGAAACTTTATCAACATTATTTCTCGAAGTACTTCCATACAAGTAATACACGGTCGGTGGTATGGCAAACGTTTCTCCTCGATCCGGCATATATCCCCAACGCACGTTAGTTTCTCCCTTGGTTTTAGCAGAATTAGTTTCAATCCCCACTTGCACGGAAATCTGATGTTTAAAGTTTAAAAGTTTATTATACATCAACGAATTTCGAGTTGCAATAGTCGACACATTCGTCAAATCCGTCTCCAGTAAACCACCCATCGGTAAAGGCGTAGAAGTCACTTCTACGCTATTGGGAGCCACTGTTCCATACTCGTACCCTCGAATCTCAGAAATATAATGAGAACGCTCCGAGGCATATTTCTTCGTGTCGGAAGAAGAAGAAGAATAGGAAAACATCCCTTGGTATTCTATATCCTCGAATATCCGCCACCGTAAATCAAATACGGTCCCCCACGTGCGGATATAATTAGAACTTCCCGTGTGCATCTTTTCATTAAGAATATTATAATTATATACAGTCTTATCCCTAATAGCCTCACTACCGCGTCCTGATTTTTCATGATAGAAAAGGGAACCATCCTCCTCATAACAAGGGATCACCCGAGAGGTTGCGTAAGCATACGAGAAAGGATCCACCCCGTAAGCGAAACCGTCCACTTTACGCGTACTACCGTTCACAGTCATGTTCACAGTTAATTGATTCCATAATTGTACCGTAGTATTCGAGACCACCGTAAATTGCGACAAATTATTTCCTTTCGCATCACCCAATTGACGACTGTAACCGAAAGAGGTTCGGTTCTGGAGCTTCTCAGATCCTCCGCTAATACTCAACGAGTGGTTATGATTGAATGAATTGCGGAACAATATCTTGAACCAGTCCGTATTCTGACGAGACATCTTCTGGTACTCCGTATCCATCTCCTTCAGCGAAATCTCCTTATCCAAGTAACGCTTTAATAACCCCTCGTAACCTATCGGCAATACAATATCTGCTGCATTGAAGTTCCTGCGCTCCATGTAAATATCCCGCGAAAGCTCCATCCGCTCGGCAGAGTTCATCAAATCATACAAGCCATAGTGAGGACGCTGACCAATGGAAAAATCACCGGAATAATTCACTTGCAATTTTCCGATAGTCGCTTTCTTCGTCGTGATCACGATCACGCCATTTGCGGCTTTCGACCCGTAAATAGCCGTGGCCGAGGCATCCTTCAACACTGTGATTGTCTCAATGTCGTTCGGGTTCAACCAAGAGATTGCATTCCCTGCCAGTTGCTTAATATCATCGGCATCCACGGAAAATTTCATGTTATCCTCCAAATTGAACGGTTGCGGGTCCCGTTGGATCACACCATCCACCACCCACACGGGCTCTTGACTACCCAACAACGTGGAAGTTCCACGCACCCGCACTTTCGGGGTAGCCCCCACCTGCCCCGTCGAATTTCGCACCAGCATACCCGGCACCACGCCTTGCAACATCTGATCCACGGAAGTAGCCCCTGCCATCATGATATCCTCTGCCCGTACCGTGGTACTGGCCCCCGTGTAATTTCCCTTGGAAACACTACCGTAACCCGTTACCACCACTTCACTCATCTGTTTCACGTCCTCCCGCAACACCACGTTTATCGTATCCTTTCCCGCGTACACGACTTCCCGGGTTTCCATCCCCATAAAAGAGAACAACAAAGTCAGCTTCTCCATCATCGGCAGACTCAAAACATACCTTCCCTTGGCATCCGTCACCGTTCCCATAGTCAACCCCTTCACCAGCACCGTCGCTCCCGGAAGCGGAGCCTTCCCATCCGTTACGAGTCCCGTGATTCTCAATATCTTCACTCCTTCAACCGTGACAATAATCTTACCGTCCTTCTCCACGCATCCCAAAGCCGTCCCCTTCAAACACTCTTTCACCACTTCCAGCACCGACTTATTTTTCACATCCACCGTAACCCGCCCCTTCTCCTTTACAACCTCCTCTGTACGGAACATCACCCAGTTACCGCACAAACGGTTCACTTCGTGTAGCGCCTGTAAAACAGACACATTCGCCACTTTTAGAGAAATTCGCTTCGTCTTCTCCTGCCCATAAACTTGCATGTTCATGAAAGGATACCCAAAATCTACCCTCATACACGAGTTTTGAATGAGTTTTAGGCGGGTTTTAGGCGGCATCGCCTGATATTCGCCTACTGTTCGCCCACACTTAGCCCACGTTTTAACAGGAATTAAGCACCCCGAGTGCACGCCGACTACTCTTTACCCGGGTGATTCGGTGGGTAAAAGATAATGTATTTTCACCCTATAACATAGTTTAAAGTTAGCACGGGGGATGATATTCCCTTGCTCATCCCCGTGCAGCACGGTTAATCACGCGGGCATTGCTTCATTGACAAACCTATCCGTTTCCGGGCTTTATCCACTTGCGTGATTTTCACCGTCACGTGCTGATTCAACGAAAGCACATCCGCCGGGTTAGAAATATATTTATCCGCGATCTCCGAGATATGCACCAACCCGTCCTGCTTCACGCCTATATCCACGAATGCCCCGAAATTCGTCAAGTTCGTCACGATACCCGGAACCACCATTCCCAATTCCAAATCGTCAATCGTGTGAATATTCTCGGCAAAACTGAATACTTTCGCCACGGAACGAGGGTCACGCCCCGGCTTTTTCAATTCATCTATGATATCCTTCAAGGTAGGCAACCCGATCCTGTCGTCCACGTAACGGGACAAGTCTATTTTATTACAAGCCTCCTCGTTACCGATCAACGAGGTCAACGGCAACCCTAAATCTTTCGCCATACGTTCCACCACCGCGTAAGACTCCGGATGCACGGACGAGTTATCCAACGGGTTCACCGCTCCCTCTATCCGCAAGAACCCGGCACATTGCTCGAAAGCCTTCTCACCCATTCGCTTCACCTTCTTCAACTCGTTACGACTCTTGAACGCACCGTTTTCCTTGATATAGGCTACCACGTTTTCGGCCAATGTCGGCCCCAAGCCCGAAACGTACGTCAACAGATATTTGCTTGCCGTGTTGACATTTACCCCAACACGGTTCACGCAGGACTCCACCACCCGGTCAAGACTCCCCTTCAATTTCGTCTGATCGACATCATGCTGGTATTGTCCCACCCCGATAGACTTGGGGTCGATCTTTACCAACTCGGCAAGCGGGTCCATTAACCGACGCCCGATAGACACGGCACCCCGTACCGTCACGTCATATTGCGGAAATTCATCCCGGGCAATCTTCGAGGCGGAATAAATAGACGCCCCGCTCTCGCTGACCACGAAGACTTGTATCTCCCGGTCATAACGCAGATTTTGTATGAAACGCTCCGTTTCCCGTCCCGCCGTTCCATTCCCGATCGCGATAGCCTCTATCCGGTAAGAATTCACCAGATTCGAGATCTTGTTGGCGGCTTGTTTCACCTCGTTCTGGGGCGGATGCGGGAATATCGTTTCGTTATGCACCAGATTACCTGTTTCATCCAGACAGACCACCTTGCACCCCGTGCGGAACCCGGGATCAATACCCAACACCCGTTTGTTGCCCAACGGCGGTGCCAAAAGCAATTGCCGCAGATTCTCGGCAAACACTTTTATGGCCTCCTCGTCCGCCTTTTGCTTACCCGACTGCAAATATTCCGTTTCTATCGACGACAGCAATAAACGCTTGTAACCGTCTTTCACTGCCATCGCCACCTGTTCGGCACTATCATTACGAGCTTTCACGAAAATCCGCTCCAACGACTCCAAGGCCTCGTCTTCCGGAATCCCGATGCTTACCTTTAACACGCCTTCCGCCTCCCCCCGACGTATAGCCAGCATACGATGCGAGGGTACTCGCCGTAACGGTTCGGAATAATCAAAATAATCGGCAAACTTTTCGCCCTCCTCCTCTTTGCCCTTCACCACTTTCGCTTCCACGACCGCAACCCGGTCAAAAAAACGGCGAATCGTGTTGCGGGCACGCTCGTTCTCGCTCACCCGTTCGGCAATAATATCTCTTGCCCCTTGCAAAGCATCCTCCTCGCTCGCCACGTCGCCTTTCACGAAACGGGCTACTTTTGTCCACACGTCCCCGTGTTCCTGACGTGTCAAAATATCCGCCAACGGCTCCAAGCCCTTCGCTTTCGCCTTCGACGCACGGGTCTGCTTTTTCGGCTTATAAGGCAAATAAATATCTTCCAATACCCGAAGTTCAGTACAATTCTCGATTTGCCCTTTCAGTTCCGGGGTTAATTTATCTTGTTGTTCGACACTTTCCAATACCGTTTTCTTCCGTTTTTCCAGTTCTTTGAACTGCTCGTACATCTCCCGCACCTGTCCGACCTGTACCTCATCCATACTTCCGGTCATCTCTTTCCGGTACCGGGATATAAAAGGAATCGTGGCTCCTTCGTCCAGCAATCCTAACAAATTTCTTACAAATCTACTCTCGAAACCACTCTTCCGGGTCACGAAAGCTATCGGATCCATGTAATACTCCATACGTCATTTATTTTAGACGGCTAATATACGCACACTTTATTTTAATCACTATCTTTACCCACAAAATTTATGACTTACGATTCACGATTCGCGATAAAAAAAACGTTGATTGGCGGGAAGGAATCATGTAATCTGAAATCATAAATCAAAAATTAAAATGGAAACATGATAGAGATTAAAAATATAGTCAAAAGTTACGGGGAGCTAAAAGTACTGAAAGGTATCAATCTCTCGATAAAAGAAAAAGAGATTGTCACGATTGTCGGGGCAAGCGGTGCCGGTAAAAGTACATTGTTGCATATTCTAGGTACACTTGACAGCCCGGACGAGGGAGAAATCCTTTACGATTCCGTCAACGTGGCTCGCCTCGCCCCGAACAAACTATCCGTGTTCCGCAACAGTAACATCGGGTTCGTGTTCCAATTTCACCATTTATTACCGGAATTCACCGCTCTTGAAAATGTATGTATCCCGGCATGGATAAAGGGGACAGGCAAAAAGGAAGCCGAGAAACAAGCACTGGAATTACTGAAAATGCTTGGACTGGGTGACCGTACGACGCACAAGCCCAATCAACTGTCCGGCGGGGAACAACAACGGGTGTCCGTGGCACGTGCCCTCGTCAACCACCCCCGCGTGATACTTGCCGACGAACCCTCGGGTAATCTCGATACCCGCACGAAAAGCGAGTTGCACCAACTCTTTTTTACCCTGCGTGAAGAACTCGGGCAAACCTTCGTCATCGTCACGCATGACACGGAACTCGCGACCATGTCGGACAGGCAAATAAAATTAAATGACGGTATGATTTGAGATTTCGCTCAATGTTCTTACATTTGCATCTTAATGAACAAAATATTTATTTATTAATTAAACCTTTCAATGAAATATACTGAAGAGTTAGACAAAGTGAGTTACTGTTTAGGACTAAGTTTCGCTAGCAACCTCCTTTCATCAGGAGTCAACACCATCAATCCGGAAGCCCTTCTCGACGCACTGAAAACAGTTTATGCCGGTCAAATGCCGGAAATCAAACCGGAAGAAGCAAATAACATCTTGCAAGAATTCTTTACCAAGTTACAGGACGACAGAGGTAAAGCCGCTAAAGAAGCCGGAGAAAAATTCTTGAACGACAATAAAGGACAAAGTGGTGTAATCACCCTGCCTAGCGGGTTACAATACAAGGTAATCTCCGAGGGTAAAGGAGCTACCCCGAAAGCAAGCGATACCGTGAAATGTCATTACGAGGGACGCCTGATTAACGGTGCCGTGTTCGACTCTTCATATCGCCGCGGAGAGCCTGCCGAATTTCCCGTGAACGGGGTGATTCCGGGTTGGGTAGAGGCATTGCAACTGATGCCCGTGGGTTCAAAATGGCAATTATTCATTCCCTCCGATTTGGCTTACGGTGCTCATGGAGCCGGACAGGCTATCGGACCGAACGAAACGTTGATTTTTGATATAGAATTATTAGATATAGTATAATTTAATTCACGAAAAACTATGAACGCAAAAAATTTATTTTTTACTTTAGCAATAGCCACTTTAGGCTTATCCAGCTGCTGCAATTCCAATACCCAAACCAGTGTTTCCATGAAAACCGAAAAAGACACGGCTAGTTTCTACATGGGATGTTTCTACGGGAGAAACATGGTACAAAGCGGAATGGAAGATTTGGACATGAAGGCCGTTATCGCCGGAATGAACGCGATTCTTCAAAAGAAAGATGCTCCCAATGACATGGAAATTCGCATGTACTTGAATAAATACGCTCAAAAAGCGATGATGGCTAAAGCGGAAAAAACATTGAAAGAGGGACAAAAATTCTTGGAAGAAAACGCTAAAAAAAGTGGTGTAAAAACTACCGAAAGCGGCTTACAATACAAGATCGAGAAAGAAGGTACAGGACCCATGCCTGCTGATACCAGCGTGGTGAAAGTACATTATAAAGGAACCTTACTTGACGGAACCCAATTCGATTCCTCGTACGACAGAGGCGAACCCGCTGAATTCCCCTTGAACCGCGTGATTAAAGGTTGGACGGAAGCATTACAATTGATGCCCGTGGGATCAAAATGGACACTTTACATCCCGTCAAACTTGGCTTACGGACCTCAAGGCACCAGAAGCGGTATCGGACCGAATGAAACGTTGATTTTCGAGGTTGAACTACTTGAGATCGTAGACCCGAACGCACAAAAATAATTTATCTATTTGATATATAAACAGCTAACAAGCCCAAGGTTTCTTGGGCTTGTTCTTAATCAAAATAAAAATGAATTACGAAGTTACCGGTAAACTAATTTACAAAGAAGCCACCCAAAAGATCAGCGATCGTTTCCAGAAGAGAGAATTCGTGATAGAAGTTGAAAACGAGAAAAATCCGCAATGGAACGACTTCGTGAAAGTTCAACTAATCCAAGACAGATGCGATTTACTGGAAAACATCCAGTTGGAAGAAAATATTAAAGTGTATTTCAACCTGCGCGGAAGAAAATGGGAAAACAACGGACAAGTTTCCTATTTCACAAACCTCGAAGGTTGGAGAATAGAAAAAATACAGGAACAAGCAGCAGCAGGAGCTCCGGTTCCCGAATACCGGGTAGAGGACATCCCTCCCATGCCGGAAGCGGACGATCTGCCGTTCTAAGAAAAAAGCTAACCGAATTGGTTAGCTTTTTTCTTTATTATTTGCCAATAATCTGTCCGAATCCCAATAACAAGGTAAGTAATAAAGTGGTAATAGAAAGAAATTTCAACTGTGAATCCAACTCACGCCCCTCCCCCCTGTACACGTTTTTCAAATGAATACCTAACAAGGGCAAGGCTATAACAAAAAGGTATGCCGTCCACCCGGCAGGATGCAGGAACGTGTAAATAAACAGACAGGCTACAGCTGCAAGAATCAAGACGTAGTGATACATTTTAGCTCTTTTCACTCCAAGTATCACGGGTAAAGTACGTTTTCCACAAGCTGAATCATTCTCGATATCCCGGATATTATTCATATTCAACACTCCGGCAGATAGTAAACCGATAGCCGAAGCGGGAAACACGTATATCCATGGTAAGACTCCCGCCATGGCAAAATAACTTCCCATCACGCTGACCAACCCGAAAAAGATAAACACGAAAAGATCACCTAGTCCCCTATAACCGTACGCGTTATCTCCAACGGTATATTTAATTGCCGCCACGATAGAAGCACCTCCGGCGACAAACAAACTGATACTCTTCCAATTCAGTAAATCCCGAAATGCCTCGTGAATCAATAAACTCCCGGTAATCACGGCTATTCCCCCGACAACAATCATTGCCCGAATCATCTCTCTCCCGCTTAAAGCTCCGCTTTGCGCACTTCGGATAGGCCCCAGACGATGCTCGTTATCCGTCCCCTTGCTCAAGTCCCCGACTTCATTTGCTAAATTTGACAGTATTTGCAAAGCGGTAGCAGTCAACATCACCCACGCGAAAGTACTTGTCTTAAAGTACCCGTCACTCGCCGCCAACAACGATCCCAACAGCACGCCGGACAAGGATAGCGGCAATGTTCTCAACCGAAAACTTGTAATATACGCCCGAACCTTAAACATGATTTTAGATTCCACAAAAAACACTTTTAATCGTAAATCATAAATCGTAATTCATAAATTATTTTAGTTTCAGTTCCTTCTCCCCGATCATCACTTTATGTTGCTTGAACAATCCCCCGACGGCTTTCTTGTAATTTTTCTTGCTACAACCGAAAAGTTGATAAATCTCCGCCGGATCGCTTTTATCGGACACTTGAAGTACTCCGCCATTCTCTTCCAGTTTCTTCAAGATTATCGCTGACAAACGATCGACCTGCTCGTGCCCGTCATTTTTCTGCAATATACAGTCGATCTTACCGTCTTCCCGAACTTGCTTGATATATCCCGTCACGTGTTGTCCGATAGACAAGGGTTGGAATATCTCGTTCCGGTAAATAACAGCTTCATGGCTTCCGTTCACGATCACGTTATATCCTAAATCCGTTCGGCGGGCAATGATCAACTGCACTTCCTCGCCGGGTTTATAATCTGCCGGAGTTTTATCCAGAAACCGATTCAATCGCGTCGAAGCCACGATACGATCCGTCGTCTTATCCACGTACACGTAGACCAGATACTCTCTTCCCATTTGCATTTCTTCCCGTTGTTCACGGAACGGCACCAATAAATCCTTGCGTAATCCCCAATCGAGAAAAGCACCCACGCGGCTGGTCCCCACGACTTTCATCAAGGCAAAATCCCCCACGACAGCTTTAGGCTCCGTCATCGTAGCAATCACCCGATCTTCCGAATCAAAGTAAATAAATACCTTCAACTCGTCCCCCTCCTTGCACTCGGCGGGGGCTGTTTCTTTCGGTAATAAAATCTCGCCCCAGTAATCTCCACCATCCAGATACACCCCGAAATCAACCGTCTTCACGACTCGCAATATATTATATTCTCCTAACTTTATCATATTCTGTAATTTTGCTGCAAAGATAAAGAATATATCCGAAACAATATGTTCTCTATACAAAACAATCTTCACCAAATTAACTCATCAAGAGGCGAAATGAACTTACGATATTCCATAATACATGTAAAACGATAACGTAACCAAATCCCAACCGGATTCTTGTATATCCAAATATTACGGCTCCTGCAAAAATGGATAAAAAAAACAATACCGGCATATTATAAACATGATATATTGTAAAAAGAACAGCTGATAGGTAAAAAATTACCATCGGATGTGTATTCCATTTATTTTCAAACATCGCAAGCTGTTTATTAAACAAACTCATGATTAAAAAAAGTACTGTCGCAACGAAAAAAATAGTTCCATATAAAGAGAGAACATGGAAGACGAGATTAACTTCGCAAAGTTGATGAAATTTATAAAAATATAAAAGATAGGAGATATGGAACGAGAGTATCAGACTCAGTGAAATTTTAATTCTAGTGATATTAAACGAGCTAAGCGCATAACGATAGCTAAATTCTTCAAGAATCGGGGATAATAGAATTACATGAAATATGTTCCATGTTTTCCATTCGCTAGCAAGATAGATTAATCGGTTTATTGGGTTTGACATGATTGGCTTACTGACAATAACAGTTTGCAACATCATTACCAAAATGTTTGTACCAATTACTATCAAAAATAACCACAAAAATATAGTGAAAAATTTCTTTACCTTACTCCCGGAAACATCTTGAAAAGATTCGAAATTAGGCTTTTGCAGAAATTGTAAGATGTCTGTTATGGTATTCATATTTTTATAGCATATACGATTTATCAAATATAAAAATAGATTTTGAATTATAATAATAAAAAAAATAAAACTCACTATTTTGACACAAAGAGAAGAGTATTTATTCGTTTTTTATTACATTTCAATCAAATCTTCATCTTCTCGAGAGTAATATCGGCTATCTTTTCGATACCAGCTAAATCGAGCACTTTCGCAAAATTTTACAGTAGCAATACCGTTTCTTACGGCAACATATTGTTCTCTATTGCCGGGAGAAGGATATAAACCATTAGGTAAATTAGTACGAAACTCCATACCAACAGCTAATGGGGGAACATTACAATATGGATCATCTTCAGGAGATATTATAATACCCGGACCGAAAAAAGGCATACAAACATAATCTATAACAGTCAATACTGACGCACCAATTACAACACAAAAAAAATTAACCATGGCTTCGTTAACTGATTGCCATGTACCAATAATCTCATTCCACAAATAATTTAGTTGCCCATATACCCATTGGTCATAATTACCGGAAGGAAAAGTTCTTGTTAATGGCAATTTTTCATCACCACTATTAATTTCCATATTTATTACTTTATTTTCAAACAGTTTTAGTTGTTCTCGATATTTTAATGATTGAGCAAGAACACTAAAGATGTTTTCACCAATTCCTATATCAGCACCTTTATTGATAGAGATTTTGTACACATTATTTTCATCCAAATAAACATATTCACTAAAACGCTTGGCTGCTTCAATAAAAAGTTGTAAATCTTCATTATTCAAATTATTAAAATCAATATTAATATAGCTTCCATAATGGTTATCAACTTCTTGTTTATCATCACATCTCACACTAAGCAAGTAAATTAGAACTAAACAAATAATTTTAGGTTTCATAGTTAGGCTTTTTTAAGTTAAATAACAAACAACTCTCCTCTTCATGTTTTATGTATCAAACCCAAAATTAAACAAAAAAAACACAACACACACTAATTAACAACAAATAAAATACCTTTACCTAAAAACTCCAGTTACACGATAGAATATATTTGAAAGAAGAATAGAAAATGTATATCCAACACAGTGATTAGAATCTGGCAAAAGATTTATAAAAAAAACTTTCTCTACTCTTATTTCTGCATTTTATACACGGTCGGCGACACACCCGCCTGCTTTTTAAAATACTTCCCGAAAAACGATTGATCCGAAAAGTTCAAGTAATAAGCGATCTGTTGGACGCTCATATCCGAATATTTAAGCAAAGCCTTAGCCTCCAGCACCACGTACTCGTCAATCCAGTCAGCAGCCGAACGACCGCTGACTTTCTTGATCAACGTCGTCAAGTACTTGGGGGTCAAGTTCAATTTGGAGGCGTAGAAACCGACGGAACGCTCGGACTTGTAATGCTGCATAAGCAAAGAGATAAACATCTTGAAATATTCCTCCCCGTGATTCAGACTCATCCGGTTGGCGGACAATTGAGCCAAGAAAAAATCTATAAAGATATTCAATATTTTATAGGCGAGCGAATGAATAAGTGCCTTCACCATATCGTGATAATAAGGCTTGGCGGATGAATGAACGATCTCCAAGGCAGCCTTATCCAGCAAATCTTTTATAAACGTACTTTCGTCTTGAGGTAGATCTATTAAAACCATTTCCTGCATGTACGGGTAGTATGGAAGAATCCGTTTCACGTCGATGTTCAGGTTTTTCAAGAACTCCTCCTCGAGAATAATAACTTGCAACTGGCAGGCTGTATATGATTTCAATTGAATGATAGCGCCGGAATGACAGAAGAACAAGGTATTCTTTTTGATCTCGCAGGAATTCAAATTACACGTCAATGATATTTCCCCCTCCGAACAAATGACCAGAATAAAGGCATTGATTTTACACGGGTATTTGAACAGCTCGATTTCCTTCCCCGGGTCGCAGGAAATAATAAAACACTCCCGGTTATACACGGCTCCCACTTGACTCAAATCATTCATCGCGAACAATTTCTCCAAAGAGAAACTGCCAAAACGCTCTTGTTCCATCATTCAATTCTTTTTCTGACAAAAATAACAGATTTATTCAAAGAACCGGAACAAACCCGACAAAAATACCACGGCAAACGCATCAAAACGCTTTTTGCCCGGTTCATAAAGTTGAGCTTTCAGCTCCTAAAGTTTATAAAGTTCATAAAGTAACGGGCGTCCTTCGGACAAGGTTTACCGGCAGCCATGCTGCCGTGGACAAAGCGCCCGCTAGGGTCCATAAACCTTATGAACTTTATAGACTTTATAGACTTTATAAACTTTTGACTAAAAGGGCGAAAAGCGTTTTGACGCATTCGCACTGACAAAAAGACAAATAGACCAATCAAGACATAAAAACGACCTTTATAATGCGAAAGTAAAAGAAGATTTTTGTACCGGAAATTAAACGAAAAAATCATGAAACAACTCATCAGACGAACCTCACGATGCTACCTGCTTGTCATTATCATCGTTTTCACGGGCTGTTCAACACGAAAAGCCCCTACAAGTGTAACCCCTAAAAAAGTAACGACAGAAATCGTTACCCGTTCCGAAAATATCGTGCAACGCTCTTACGTGGGCGTGATAGAAGAGGAAGCCGGTGCCGCTATCAGTTTCGGGATAGCCGGAAAAATAGAAAAGATACATGTACGGGAAGGAGAACCCGTGCGCAAAGGGCAACTTCTGGCACAACTGGACGACGCTTCCGCCCGCGATCTTCTGGATGCAGCTTCCGCCACGCTGGAGCAAGCCAAAGACGCGCATTCCCGTTTAAAACAAATGTACGACGGGGAGAGCCTTCCAGAAATAAAGATGGTAGAGATAAACACCAAACTACAACAGGCTCGATCGACGTACAACATCGCCCGCAAGAACTATGACGATTGCATGATTTACGCACCTTTTGACGGGGTAGTCGGGAAAAAAAACTTATCAGCGGGAGAAACCGCAATCCCCGGACAACCTGTCTTGACGCTGGTGCAAATCAACCAAGTGAAAGCCAAATTTACCGTATCCGAAATGGAAATATCGAACTTGACTCCCGCCTGCCATTCCTGTATACGGGTGGCAGCATTAAATAACCGGATATACGAGGGCGGCAACTTGGAAAAAGGAGTCGTGGCTAATCCCGTGACACGCACCTATGATGCCCGTGTCGTACTCGCGAATCCGGACAAAGAACTATTACCGGGCATGGTATGCTCCGTCACCGTGACGCCGGGTAGCGATACCCGAATAACACTCCCGTTGACAGCCGTGCAACGGGATGCCCGAGGACAACTGTTCGTGTGGAAAGTCGCAGCCGACAGCACTGCCTTCCGCGCACCGGTGACAACCGCGGCAACCGCGGGCAACCGTATAGCGATCACCAAAGGGCTGACACCGGGAGAACGCGTGATTACCGAGGGATATCAAAAAATAAGTGAAGGCAATAAAATCATATTCTAATGAAAAAGAAATTTAATTTTGTTCATTGGACCATGGTGAATTACCGGATCTCCATGCTGATCGTTATCCTCATGTTTATTTTCGGAATCCTCGGGATCAACCGGATGCCTAAACAGGAATTTCCGGAATTTACCGTCCGGCAGGGCGTCGTGGTAGGGGTATACCCGGGTGCATCCGTCAATGAGGTGGAAGAACAATTGACCAAACCGCTGGAACGTTTTCTATTCACTTACAAAGAAGTAAAACGGGCTAAAACGATCTCCACGTCCCAACACGGGATGTGCTACATCATGGTAGAACTGAACGACAACGTGAATAACAAAGACGAAGTCTGGTCTAAAATCAAACACGGACTCTCCCTGTTCAAATCGCAATTGCCCTCGGGAGTAGTGGCTGTCATTGCCAACGACGATTTCGGGGATACTTCCGCCCTGCTAATCGCTGTCGAATCCGACAAACGCTCTTACCGAGAATTACAGACCTATACCGATGAACTAGGTGACCGGCTGCGGCAAGTAGAATCCGTTTCAAATATCCGTTCATACGGTGCCATAAAAGAACAGATCACCATTTACACGGATCAGGAACGTATGGCAGTGTACGGTATCAACGAAAAGTTATTATCGGGCATCCTGTTTTCGCAAGGCTTCACGACAAGCGGCGGTTCTATTGAAAACGAGGAAATAAATATACCTTTGCACATCTCTCCCGCCTTGTGTAGCGAAGAAGAGATAGCAAACCAGATTATCTATTCTGACCCGCGCAACAACGTGGTACGGATAAAAGATATTGCCCGTGTCACGCGGGAATACGATATGTCGGAAAGTTACATCAAAAACAACGGACATCCCTGTGTCATTTTATCCCTCGAAATGCGCGGCGGGTATGATATCGTGGAATACGGCAGAAACGTGGACAAAGTACTTGATGATTACCGGGAACACGTGCTGCCCGCCGACGTGTCCATCAGCCGTATCGCCGATCAGGCAAAAGTGGTCGGGGACTCCGTTTCCTCGTTCCTGCACGAGTTGATCATTGCCATGATTATCATTATTCTCGTGATGATGATTTTATTTCCATTCCGTTCTGCGCTCGTCGCCGCAATTACAATACCCTTTGCAACTTTTATTTCCGTGGAAATCATGTATTTGTGCGGCATACCACTCAACACGGTGACTCTCGCCGCACTTATCGTGGTGCTGGGAATGATTGTTGACGACTCCATTGTCATCATCGACGGTTATCTGGACTACCTCAATAAAGGATATTCACGCTGGTACGCCGCTATCACGAGTGCCAACCGGTATTTCCTGCCGATGCTGTTAGCCACGGCATGTATCTGTGCTATATTCTTCCCCATATTATTCACGCTGACCGGTCAGATAGGGGACTTTGTCACCTATTTCCCTTGGACAATCACGATTAATCTTATGGTTTCACTCGTGCTTGCCGTGACGATCATTCCGTTATTAAACACGTGGATTATCCGGAAAAGATACATCAAAACCGACAAGAAAAGACTCACGGATCATGTACAGAGACTTTATGAACGTATTCTGGGATGGACATTCCGTCACCCGTGGTTGACTATCGGTTCGGGAATCGCCTCTGTCCTTGTTGCAATAATGATCGTTCCCCTACTGCAATATCGTATGTTTCCCGTTGCCGATCGGGATCAGTTTGCCGTGGAGATCTATCTGGCTGAAGGTACTCCTTTGTCCCGCACGGAACAGGTGGCAGACTCGGTCTACGCTCTATTGAAAGAAGACGGGCGGGTTACTTCCATCACCTCTTTTATCGGTTGCTCCTCCCCGCGTTTCCAAACGTCATATGCGCCGCAGATGCCGGCAAAAAACTACGCTCAATTCATCGTGAACACGACTTCCATTGAAGATACCGAAGATATTTTGGATAAATACACGAACCGGTATGCCGATCTATTCCCCGATGCCCACGTGAAATTCAAACAACTGGATTTCCAACTGGTTCCGGAACTGGAATTCCGGTTCCAAGGGGAGAATATCGACTCTCTGCATCGTGCTGCCGACCTGTTGATGTCCCGCATGCGCCTCATGCCGGAATTGGCTCGCATCTACACGAACTACGACGTACCCCGTCCGGTAATGGAAATCACACTCGAGCCGGTTGCCGCGTCACAACTCGGGCTTACCCGTACCGCGATGGCTCTCAACTTGTCGATAGCAACCACCGGAATTCCGGTCGGTTCCGTTTGGGAAGGAGATTACGCCCTCCCGGTCATCATGAAAAATGCCCGCAAAGACAGCTTGACGGCACAAAACATCAAGGATCTTTATCTCCCGGCAACGACCTCCCCAACCTCCGTTCCCGTGCGGCAAATCGCGGATGTAAAACCCGCGTGGCACGAGAGTAAAATCGTCCACCGCAACGGGATGCGCTGTCTTTCCGTGATAGCCGATTTACGCAGGGGAGAAAACACACTGGAGACCCTGTCCAAAATAAACAAGATGATTGACGGGGAATTGCAGGGGCAATTCCCGGCAGGCCTGTCCCCGGAAGTTGGCGGGGAATACGAATACGACATGGAAACACTCCCGCCCATCATGTCCGGTCTGGGGATAGCGATGGTCATTATATTCTTCTTTATTCTAACCAGCTTCAGGAAATTCGGGATTACCGCCGTTGCCATGCTCGCCATGTCGTTATGCCTGTTCGGCGCCATGATAGGACTATGGATTGCCGGGAAGACGATTAGTATCACTTCCGTGTTCGGTTTCATCACCCTGCTGGGAATGATCGTGCGAAATGTCATACTCATGTACCAGCACGCGGACGACCGCCGCGTAAATCACCGGGAAACAGCACGGGAAGCCGCTTACGACGCGGGCAAACGCCGTATGGTTCCCATTTTCTTGACAACGGCAACGACAGCCGTGGGAGTTATCCCGATGATCTTCAGCAACAGTACGTTCTGGACGCCTGTCGGTGTCACGATCTTTGCCGGGGGTATCGGTTCGCTGCTGCTGGTAATCACGATTCTCCCCGTGGTATATTGGAAACTCTATTCAAAAAACGATAAACGATTGAAATCATGAAACATATTTACCTTTTCCTGTTTTGTATGGTATTCCTGCCTTTCATCACACGTGGGCAGGTGTACACGCTGGAAGAATGTCTGGCGGCAGCCCTAGAAAAGAACAATAGCATCAAAAACAGCTTGTTGGAAGTTGAAATGGCTCGCCAAACCCGTAAAGAGGCTTTCACCTTTTACTTCCCGCAAGTATCGGCCTCGGGTATGGTATTTCAAGGCAGCGAGAAATTATTGCAAGCCGATCTCGATCTGTTCGGACTAGCGGAAATTCCCCTGTCTTTCATAAAAAAAGGGGCATTCGCGACAGCCACTGCCGTACAACCCGTTTTTGCCGGATTACAGATCATCAACGGCAACAAGCTGGCAAAACTGGGCGAAGAAGTCCGTGTTTTGCAACATCGCTTGACCGAAAATGAAGTGAAACAAAAAACCACCGAATACTACTGGCTGATTGCCACGTTAAACAATCATCATTCCACGCTTGACGTGGTAGACAAATTGCTGGCGGAGATTTACCGTCAAGTAGAATTGGCCGTAAAAACCGGACTCACTACCCGTAATGATTTGTTACGGGTTGAACTCCGGCAACAGGAAATAGCCAGCCAACGCCTAAAAGTTGAAAATGGGCTGCGTGTCACCAAAATGGTATTGGCACAATATATCGGGGCTGATTTCACGTCATTTGATATCGCCACGAGTGAATTTACCCAACCTGAATCACCCCTTAATTATTATATCACCCCCCAAGATGCCGTACAACAAAGGATCGAATACCTGTTGACACAGAAGAACGTGGATGCCCAAGGGTATCAAGTCCGGATGGAACGAAGCAAACATCTTCCGAAGGTAGGCGTCGGCGTGGGACACATCTATTACAACATCATGAAAAAAGACGTGAACACAGAACTCGCTTTCGCCAGCGTATCCATCCCGATCTCTTCATGGTGGGGCGGCTCGCACGTGATAAAAAAAGCCCGCATAAAAAAAGAACAGGCAGAGAATGATCGTAAAAACGCGGAAGAATTACTCGCCGTAGAGATCGAACAATTGTGGAGCGAACTCACGGAATCCTACGCACAAATCGAACTGGCACGCAAATCCATCGCATCCTCGACCGAGAACCTGCGATTGAACAAACAACATTTCAATGCCGGAGCATCCTCGTTAAGTGACTTACTAACCGCAGAAACACTGTACACGGAAAGTTGCAACAACTACACGTCCGCCTGTGCCGACTACCAAACAAAGCTATCCAACTACTTGACACATACCAGACCATGAAATTTGCCTTCAGCAAAGTTGCAGGTTGCATTTGCCTGCGGCAAGTTGCAAGTTACTTTTCTAGCGTTTTAGACTGTATTCCAGCACCTCCTCTGTTTATAGAGGAGGTGGTGTCATCCTTATTTAAATGCTTTCTCCGATAATCCCGGACCATTCAGTTTCAACTTGTCAAAATATTCCGGTACCGGGCGTCCCATTAACTTATCGACATACATCTTGGCAAGATATTGCGACAGCATGAACCCATGTCCTCTCATTCCAACGAACAATCCCAATTCGGGATCAATGATATAACGGGGTTCCGTGTAATAACCGGACCACGTGGCTTGTATACTCACCCCCGCCAACTTAGGCATCCAGTCCACGAAGAACTCACTGATAATCTCTATAAACTCCTTCGTGTTTAAGATCAGATTCTTGTCCGTCCGCAAGGCATCCACCCGCGGGGAAGCACATCCGATAATTTGTCCCGTGTGTACCAATTGTTGCCCGTACACGGCAGAGAATCCCTTGTACTCCTGACGGTCAATCAACATATCCAAACTATCGCCGTTCTTGCCCAACATCGGCAGACGGCGGGTAATAAACGCTTGGTGGCGCACGGGATACAATCCGGCGTGCATACCCAATCCCTCGCATATCTTCCCCGCTCCCGCACCCAAGGCGTTCACGAATACATCCGTGCGAAATTCCACGTATTTCTTATCATGCGTCAGCACCAGAATACTGTATGTCGATCCCTCTTTCATCACTTCGAGCACCTTGCAATCCTCCGCTACACGACCTCCGGCGTGGATACCCATGTTGCGAATCAAATCGACCACCTTACCCGGCGTCGCCTGCCAACAATCATTCGTGATCAAAGCCCCGAGATAACGTTTGGATTTCGTGTCAAAATAAGGAGAAATTTCTTTCTGGAAATTCTTCGGTTCGACCATATAGGCATCCGACCAAGCACGGCTGGCATCCAAAGCGTTGAAGGTAGCCTCGTCATGTGCCAGATTAATATATCGTGTTGTCTTGTAGTCAATATTGGAAAGTCCTTGCAACTCCTTAAATATCGCGTGATTATGCTCTGCAATTTCTGCCAGCTCCGGCAACGAGAATGCCGTCCGGCCTCCGCCGATGTTTCTCCACGAGGACCCCCTATCCGCATTCACGAGCACGGGATTCAACCCCGCCTCTGCCATATAACGGAACAAAGCGCTACCCGCGATCCCCCCTCCGGCAATCAAAGCACCCACTTCAACTTTCTTGAAATCGGAACGATTGGCAACCCGGTATTCTTCCCCTCGCTTCGGCGGGTATAATTCACCAAGGTTCAATTGATTCGACAACGGGGCTCTCGGTGTGGCATCTCCCACGACTTCGATTCCTTTTGCCCGCAAAGCCGTTTTCAAACGAGGGATACAACGTTTGCCGCGGCACGGTCCCATCCCCAAACGAGTCGTGTGCTTGATCTCGTCGATAGAAATAAAGGTACGATCGCCCACGATCTGCATTACGTCGTCCAACATCACATCGTCACAATGGCAAATAAAAGTAGCACCCTTCTCGTCTTTCAGCAAAGGCTCCAATTCCAGACATTCCGGGTAATTCTCTTTCACCACGAAACCTCTTACTTTCACCAGCTCTTCACCGTGAATATCCAACGCTTTCACCCGCGCGATATTCGTCTTGTTCGGTTTATGCAACACTTTCTCGACGATACCTTCTCCCAACTTCTCCCCGTAATTGTTCACGAGATAAACCGTTTCTTTTTCTTTTACCTCGTACTCGATCGGCAGGAACAAACTGTCTTTCCGCAAGTCGTAACCGAATATGGCCAAACCCGGACACTGGTAAACACATTCCATACAACCGATACACTTATCGTAATCCACGTGCGGAACCGTTGAAGTAGAACTCTTCGTGATTGCCCCGTGCGGACACGCGAATGAACAAGGATTACAAGCAAAACCGTACAGGCAATCCATTTGCACAAAACCTCTCTTCTTCATACGCTCCGCATCCGGCAGACGGGGAGCCTCCAGTATCCGGACCGGATGTTGTTGCGAGTCGATATATTCTTTGGACAAGACCAAATAATCATCATAACTCACCCGGGTACCCATATCCAACATGATCTCCGCGGCAGCCTGTTTCCCGCGTAACACGGCACTCGTTCCCTCGCCGATACGCACGGCATCCCCCGCCGCATAACAACGTTCGCCAAACACGGCACGCCCTTTCGTCAACAATTGATTGTCAGGAATCAATCCCGTGCATATATTAATCACATCAATACCTTCCAGTATCTTTTCCGTACCCGGTACCGCTTTAAAATTCTCGCACTCGGCAATAACCGCACCCTTGATTCCGGTATGTTCTTCATTCGGAATAGCCTTCAACAACATGTGCGAAGTCATGATCGGGATAGCCAAACGACGTACCCGGTTCGCCTGCACGGGGAATCCACCCTCTTTCGGCATCGCCTCAATGATCGCCTTCACGTGGGCACCCGCCTGCATCAACTGGTAAGAAGTCAGATACCCGATATTACCGGCTCCCACGGTCAACACGTTCTTACCCAACAACGTCAATTCATTGTTCATCATTTTCTGAACCACCGCTGCCGTGTACACACCCGGAAGGTCGTCATTCTCGAAAGCGGGCATAAACGGAACCGCACCCGTGGCAACCACCAGATAGTCGGCATCCACGAAAAAGACGGTATCCGTGTCCAGATTCTTCACGGCAATCCGCTTTCCCTCCAGCACATCCCATACCGTGGAATTCAAATATATACCCTCCATACTCTCCCCCGCCAAAGTTTTGGCTATATCGAAACCGCGCATGCCGCCAAACCGCTTCTCTTTCTCGAAAAAGAAAAACTGGTGCGTCTGCATATTAAACTGTCCCCCGATCTTGTCGTTATTATCGATCACGATGTTATCCACACCGTATTTATTGAACTCTTCCCGCACGGCTAAGCCCGCCGGACCGGCACCAACGATGACTACCGTGGTGCGAAGTATTTTCCGGGTATCCTGCCCGTGCGCGTCACAACGTTCGGGCATTTCCCCCTGTGCAAGCTCCCTCACCTCTTTCACCCCATCCACCTTCGTCACGCAAATACGCCGCACCTTGCCGTCTACCAGCATTTCACAAGCACCGCATTTACCGATACCACAAGCTAACGAACGTCTGCGCCCGTCAATGCTATGGCTATGCACGGGATAACCCGCTTGATGCAACGCAGCCGCGATAGTATAACCACTTTCTCCCTCTATTTTTTTCCCGTTAAAAGTGAAAACCACTTTATCCCGCTTCGGTACATCCAGAATTGGATGCGAATTAATTTTCGACATAAGTATATTATTAGTTAGGTTATTAGATTCTTCTGCAATATAGAATATCGAACAAAAAAAAAAGCTGACTTTTGTCAGCTTTTCCAATTTATCGTTTTTTTAACATCTAATTCTTCTCGCGCGCGAACGTAAATTTACCCTCGATACCCTGTCCGTCCTTGCTCAAACCGACAATTGTATCATCATCCACGAGTACCCCGAACCAACTGTCCAACTCATAATCGATCTCGTGTTCGGAATGAATAATATCAAATTCCTCGGCATCCAGCTTTACCTTATGCCCCTCCAACGACCCGATCAAAAACTCTTGAAGCATATACGCTTCATCATCATTCAATTTGTCCGTAAAAATAATCCTACCGGACAGCTCATCTCCTTCCTGTTTCAAGAATAATTCTCCCTCGGCCACACCGTAACCGTAATCCTCCTTGTATTTCCACTTACCCGTTAAATCCACCTTATTAATTTTAGATTTTTAATTTTAGATTCCAGCCACACGAAGCCGATACTCATTCAAAGATTTCATGATTTCCGATTCCAGATTAAATGCTCCCCACCGAACCATGCTTTTTTTTAATCGTAAATCGTAATTCATAAATCGTGAATTAATTAATTTCTAACCGCTTCTTGTCTTTTCGCTTCATTCCAATACACGTCCATTTCCTCCAATGTCATATCATTCAGCTTCTTTCCGGCAGCATTTGCCTGTTCTTCCACGTAAGAGAAACGACGAATAAACTTCCGGTTCGCTTTTTCCAAAGCATCTTCGGGATTAATCCCGTACAAACGTCCGGCATTAATCATCGCGAACAAGAAATCCCCGAATTCCTCCTCCATGTGTTCTTGGTCAGCCTTCGCGACCTCTACTTCCAACTCCCCGAGTTCCTCCCGTACTTTAAGCCACACGTCTTCTTTTTGATGCCAATCGAACCCCACGCCTCTCACCTTATCTTGTATTCGATAAGCCTTCACCAATGCCGGAAGTGCATCCGGTACTCCTTCCAACACCTTATGATGCCGTCCTTTTTCTTTCAATTTCAACTGTTCCCAATTGCGGGTCACATCATCCGCGTTCTCCACTTTCACCTCGCCATAGATATGAGGGTGCCGGTAACGCAACTTCTCACAAATTTCCTCCAACACCCCGGTAATGTCAAACTCTCCCCTCTCCTCCCCTATCAAAGCATAAAAAGCAATATGCATGATTAAATCCCCCAACTCCTTTTTCACCTCCTGCATATCCCCTTTCACGATCGCGTCACCTAACTCATACACTTCCTCCACGGTCAGCGTCCGCAACGACTCCAACGTCTGTTTATGATCCCAAGGACATTTCTCCCGCAAGGTATACATGATATCCAGTAACTCGGCGAAAGCCTCTTTTTGCTTGCTAAAATCCTTCTCCATGACTAACTCTACGTTAATGAAAAAATTTCAATTCTCAACTTTCAATTTTCAATAGTTTTCCCTACTTTGCACCTGCAAAAATAAGCTATTTATTTTAAGTTTCATGATAGAGAAAAGAATTAGTATTGGAAACATTGATCCTATTGACTTTTACGGCATTAACAACGCAAAATTCATCACGTTAAAAGAATTTTTCCCGAAATTGAAGATCACCGCCCGCGGAGATGAAATCATTATTCAAGGCGAAGAGAATGATATTGACGTGCTCGTTGCCAAAATTAATGCCCTTCTGGAACATTATAATAAATACAATATGCTCACGATAGCAAACCTCAAAAGGATCATCCTCGAGGACGATATCGTGGAAGATCCCGAAGACCCGGCGTCGATTATCGTCTTCGGGAATAACGGGAAAACCATACGGGCCAGAACCCCCAACCAACGTAAATTAGTCGATCTGGCGAAAATGAATGATTTACTTTTCGCCACGGGACCCGCCGGATCGGGAAAAACCTACACGGCAATAGCCCTAGCAGTCAAAGCCCTGCGAAACAAAGAGGTAAAACGCATCATACTCAGCCGTCCTGCCGTGGAAGCGGGGGAAAGTCTGGGATTCTTACCGGGTGACATGAAAGAGAAAGTAGACCCGTACCTGCAACCCTTGTACGATGCCCTTTCCGACATGATTCCTCCCAAGAAACTAACGGAATATCTGGAAACGGAAATTATCCAAATCGCCCCGTTGGCATACATGAGAGGACGCACCTTGAACGATGCGTTCGTCATCCTCGACGAGGCACAGAACACGACCAAAAATCAATTGAAAATGTTCCTTACCCGCATGGGTATTAACGCGAAGTTTGTTATCACCGGCGACATGAGCCAGATAGACTTACCCAAACGCGGTGATTCGGGACTCATACATGCGTTTAAATTACTGCAAGGCATCAGAGGGATCGCCTTCGTTGAGTTTGATAATAATGATATCGTGCGCCATCGGCTGGTAAAGGATATTGTCAACGCATATAATAACGAAGAAAAAACTAAATAACGGATCTTAAAGCAAATAACATGGAAGCGATTGTAAAAACAAATTTCAAATTTCCGAAACAGAAAGATGAATACGTCGGTAAAGTACGCGACGTGTATAACATCAACGACGAATACCTCGTTATGCTGGTATCCGACAGAATTTCCGCTTTCGACGTGGTACTCCCGAAAGGAATACCTTACAAGGGACAAATCTTAAATCAAATTGCTGCAAAATTTCTGGACGCAACGGCTGACATCGTGCCGAACTGGAAAATTGCAACCCCCGATCCAATGGTAACCGTCGGTCACAAATGTGAACCTTTCAAGGTGGAAATGGTTATCCGCGGTTATTTGGCAGGAAGTGCATGGAGAGAATACAAAGCAGGAAACAGAACGCTTTGCGGGCTGCCTTTACCCGAGGGTATGGTAGAGAACCAGAAGTTTCCCACCCCGCTTGTCACTCCTACCACGAAAGCTATGGAAGGACACGACGAGAATATTTCAAAAGAAGAAATCATCGCTTCCGGCTTAGTTAGTAAAGAAGACTACGAGGCCATCGAAAAATACACGATTGCCCTTTTCCAAAGAGGTACGGAAATTGCCGCGAAAATGGGATTGATACTGGTTGATACCAAATACGAATTCGGTAAAAAAGACGGAAAGATTTACTTGATCGACGAAATACATACGCCCGACTCTTCCCGTTATTTCTATGCTGACGGCTACGAGGAACGCCTTGCCAAAGGTGAAAAACAACGCCAGTTATCCAAAGAATTTGTACGCGAATGGTTAATGGATAACGGTTTCCAAGGGAAAGCAGGACAGCAAGTACCCGAAATGACACCTGAGGTTGTAAACAACATTACCGAACGTTACATAGAATTGTACGAGCATATCACCGGAACAAAATTCGAGAAGGCAGAGAACAACAACGTTCTTGCGCGTATCGAAAAGAAGGTGAACGACTGCTTGGCAACACTGCTAAAATAATAAATAAAACCCGCCTTTCGGCGGGCTTTATTTATTTTATCTCTTCTGCCAATTTCATTGCCTTGTACCCGTTCAACATCCCTCCGCTAATACTCATATCGCTGAATTTTATCGACTGTTTGCCGAACTTGCAAACTTGATCACTAGGCGTCACCGTTTTCATTAGCACCTCTTTCACCTGTGCCGCGGTCAGACGAGGGTAATACATCCGGATAAGAGCCGCCACTCCCGCGCATACCGGGGATGCCATACTTGTTCCCGACTCTTGACTATATTTTCCATAAGGAACTTGACTATATATACTATGTCCGGGTGCGAACAAATCAACAGTCTTTTTCCCGTAATTGGAAAAACTCACGAACTTATTATTTGCATCCTCTGCCCTTAAGTTAGAGCCATGCGCACCGACACATATATAACAAGCCTGTGTTTCCGGCTTTGAGGGACGCAAGGGGTAAACATTCACTTGATCCGTATTCCTGCCATTATTCCCGGCAGCACGAACAATCAAAACATCATGGGCGGCGGCATAATCCATAGCCTCTTCTATCCACTTCTGTGTTTTACCGAGAGCCGTGTATTTCCCGAAACTCATGTTTATCACCTTAGCCCCGTTATCCACGGCATACCGTATAGCTAAAGCAATATCCTTATCCTCCTCGTCGCCTCCCGGCGGTACGACTTGCAACAACATAATCCGTACCCCTTGGGCAATACCGTACACTCCCGATTCGGGTTCCGTTACCCCACCGATAGTAGAAGCGACATGAGTACCATGCTTACTGCTCGAAGCGAGAGGAAAATAAGGATTACCGTACTTCCGGTCATTAATATTATACGGATCATCCCCGATCTCTTTACGAATATCAAAAGCTATCGTGAATAACTCCTCGGCATTCTTTACGGTATGCAAGAGTTGTTTCTCTTTAGAAAGAATCTTTTCTACCGTATCCGGTTCTGTACGAGGCAACTTTCCGGCTCTAAACAATTCAAACCTTTCTTCCTCCGTCAACACCGGCTCCGCCGCCTTTTTAGCCAAATGCTCCTTATAAGCCTGTTTAAACCAAGCTTGTTTCTTTATCTGTTTAATCTCCTTCAACTCCTCTTGAGCCTCGATACTCTTTCGTTCGTACTCGACCTCTCTGATTCCGTAGGTTTTATGCAACGTCACGAATAAATCCCTCTCTTCCGGGGACATCTTTTTCATATTCCCTCTATAAGTCTTCAGCAACCAGCTATATGTCCGCAATTCTTCGGGCACACCGCGTGATAAGGATTTTCCATCCCGCGTACCCATAAAATTCCAACCGTGGATATCATCCGCGTACCCGTTACGATCGTCGTCTTTCCCGTTTCCGGGAATCTCCCCGGAATTACGCCATAACACGGGAGCCAACATTTGGGCTGTCGTGTCAAAACCCGAATCTATCACTGCGACAATCAAAGGTACAGGCTTCTTACCCGATAACAACTCTTTGTAAATACGGTGTACCCCCGTACCGAACATACTGTCTTGCTCTACATCCCGCAAAAACCAATCTAAAGGATATTTCTCCCGCTGTGCCATACTTATTTCCGGCAGTACGAAGAGAAGTAAGAACACCAACATTTTCATTTTCTTCATCATTCCGTTTTAAAAAATTATCTTGATATTCCCCAATACCTCTTTTATCTCCTTTTCAATCTTTCAACTGTTCCAATAATCCCTCCACGGCATCTTCCAATAAATCCAACACCAATTCAAACCCCGCAGCCCCACCATAATAAGGATCCGGTACACTATCCCGGTAAGAGAAACGCCGACAGAAATCCGTCATTTTATAAATCTTTCCTCTCTCTTCTTCCGTAGTTGCCATACGTCGCAAATCCCGCACGTTCTGGTCATCCATTCCGATAATCATATCAAAATTCTCAAAATCCGCATCAGGATAAAACTTTCGGGATAAACTGGTCAACTCGTATCCCCGGCGGATAGCATGTGCCTGCATCCGTTCATCTGCCGGATCACCCGAATGATAACCGCTAATCCCGGCCGAATCAATATAAAATTGATCCTCCAGTCCCCGTTTCGCCACGTAATGCTTCATAATCGCCTCCGCACTGGGAGAGCGACATATATTTCCCAAGCAAATAAATAATATTTTTTTCTTCATAGTAAAATAGTCCGTAAAGTCTATAAGGTCCGTAAAGTCACAAGTGTCCTTCGGACAATATTTATCGGTAACATAAGTTGCCGTAAACAAAGCGCCCGCAGTGTCCATTGACTTATGGACGTTATAACTTTATGAACCTTACAGGCTCAATTAAATAGAGAATCCACGAATTCTTCCCGGTTGAACACCTGCAAATCGTCTATCTTTTCTCCAATACCTATATATTTCACCGGAATCTTGAATTGATCCGAAATACCTATCACCACTCCACCTTTTGCAGTACCGTCCAATTTGGTAATCGCTAAAGCGTTCACCTCCGTTGCCAGAGTAAACTGCTTCGCCTGCTCGTAGGCATTTTGTCCGGTAGAACCATCAAGAACAAGTAATATTTCATGAGGTGCATCAGGAATAACCTTCTGCATCACTTTCTTGATCTTGGTCAATTCGTTCATCAAATTAATTTTATTATGGAGTCTTCCGGCCGTATCAATCAACACGACATCAGCATTCTCTGCCTTGGCCTTACTTAACGTATCAAATGCCACAGATGCAGGGTCTGCACCCATTCCCTGTTTCACGATAGGCACTCCTACTCGTTCCGCCCAAATCACCAGTTGATCGACCGCCGCGGCTCTAAAAGTATCTGCAGCTCCCAACACAACCGATTTTCCGGCTTCTTTAAACTTATGAGCCAACTTTCCTATTGTCGTCGTTTTCCCGACGCCATTCACACCAACTACCATGATCACGTATGGTCCGTGTCCCTCGGGTAAACTCAAAGAATCATAATCTGTCGAATTATTTTCTTTCAATAAATCGACTATTTCTTCTTTCAACACCCGATTCAACTCATCCGTGCCGATATACTTGTCGCGCTGTACTCTTTTTTCTATTCTCTCTATTACACGAAGAGTAGTATCCACCCCCACGTCAGAGGAAATTAACACCTCTTCCAAATTATCCAGTACTTCGTCATCAACCTTTGATTTTCCGACAATTACCCTGGATAGCTTCTTGAATACACTTTCTTTCGTTTTCTCTAACCCTTTATCAAGGCTCTCTTTCTTGTTCTTATTAAATAAACCGAATAATGCCATTTTCACATAAATTGATTCAGAGCACTAAGGTAGAAAAATAAATTGAGAATGTAGAATTTACAATTGAAAATTGAAAAAATCGAAAATGGAATACCATTTACACCATAAAAAAAGAGCGACTCTTTTCAGAATCGCTCTTCTCTAAATCTGGCATCGACCTACTCTCCCACCTCTCGGCAGTAC
>NZ_JAKNJD010000021.1:0-69055 GCF_022132345.1 Butyricimonas sp. DFI.6.44
CATTCGTCTTCTCGTGCGTCAACACCGTGATACTCGCCGTCAAACCCGGTTTCAACTTCAAATCAGGATTCGGCGCGTCAATCACCACCTCGTAAGTAACCACGTTCGATGTCACGATCGGTTCCAATCGTACTTGTGTCACCGCTCCCTCGAAATGTTCGTCCGGGAAGGCGTCTACCGTGAATATCACCTTCTGTCCCTCTTTCACCTGACCGATATCAGCCTCGTCCACGTCGGCAATCACCCGCATTTTTCTCAAATCATTCGCGATAACGAATAATTTCGGCGTGTTGAACATTGCCGCCACGGTCTGTCCCTCGTCCACGGCTCGGGAAATAACGACCCCGTCTATCGGCGAGTATATCATGCAATAATTCAGGTTCGTCTTCGCTTTCAATAAATCAGAACGGGAGCGTTCCAACGCCCGGCGAGCTTTCTCGTACTGGTATTCGGAGGTTTCGAAATCCGAATCACTCACCAGATTCTTGGCGTGCAATCCTGCCACGCGCTCGTGATTTTTCTTCTGGTAATCGTACTCGTTCTGGTTGGAATAGTGCGTTGCCAACTGTGACTCGTACTCCGATTCCAGCACGGTTTTATCCAGTTCAGCGATAAGCTGACCCTTTTTCACCTCTGAATTATAATCCACTAGAATACGGGCTATCGTCCCGGAAACCTGTGTTCCGACCTCAACCTGCGTGATCGGTTCTATGGTGCCCGTCGCCGTGATCGTGTTACGAATATCCCCTTTCTTAACCTCGAACACTTCGTAATTCACTGTTTCTTTCTCTTTCGGGCGAAAGGAGAAAAACAAGAGTATGGCTCCCACAACAATAATTATTGCAATAACTATCTTTTTCATCTTCAATTATTTTTATCAAATTATATATCTATCGATTCATTCCTGTAAAAATTCAATAGCTTAAACGCGAGGACTGCTTGGTATTTCGCTTGAATCTGTTCCTGCAAGGCTGACAGGTAGTTATTTTTCTCCACCAGCAAATCAACTGGGTTCTTCATTCCGGCATCAAATTCCTCTTGCACCTGCCGGTAACTCGTGTAAGCCGATTTTACCCGTTGATTGGCTGCCGAATAGCGACTTTGGGCTGCCACGACATCCTGATGTAATGATTCCACAGTTTGCAACAGATCTTTTCGGGTATTACGTTCGGCTAGCCGGGATTGCTCGGTTTGAAGCCTAGCTTTTGAAACATTTAAACGAGCTTTCTTCCGGTTCGTGATCGGAATGCTAATATTAATCCCGACATTTTCATTCAAGCGATCATCCATTTGTGAAAAATAAGACCCCGAACTCTTGGAATCATGATTCGTGGAGACGGAAGCCGTGAGCGAGATACTTGGCAAGTAATCTCCCTTGGCGATTTTTTCACCCAGAATTGCCGATTCAACGTTCAACCGGCTACTTTTCATTTCAGGCATAACCCGCAATGCCTCCCGGTAGACCTCATCTAACCCGGGAATAGCAACGAGCACATTTCTCTCGTCCAATTCCGGGAACACAACATCGAAATCGTCTTCCAGTCCGAGTTCCAAAAGTTGTTTCAATTGTAACTTGGAAAAAGCCAGATCATTTTCGGACTGTATCACCCGATATTGATCGTTGCTATATTGAGATTCCATTTGGGCGAAATCGCTTGTGCTGATAGAACCCGCATCAAGCAAGGCTTTCGACCGTGCCAGTTGCTCTCCGGAACTTTCCAGCGTCTGCCTGTCGGTTTTTAAAGTTTCATTCGCGTACAGAATTTGCAAATATGCCTTTGTCACCGCTATTTCAATATCATTTTGGGCAACAAGTACATCTTGCGTCATGGCTTTTTCAACCAATTCCTGCTGCTGGATGGAACGGGAGAGTTTGCCTCCCTGGTAAAGCGCCATATTTCCGTTCAAGGAATAGCTACCCGTGTAGGAACTTGACTTTTGGTGTCCCCACCCCTGGGTACTCGAAAAATCAAGTGATGGTAACCGCTGGGCTTTCTCCCTTGACAAGTCAACTGAAGTATTTTCCAAAGATACTCTGGCGTATTCTACTTGAAGATTATGTTCTCTGGCATGTTCAATACATACCCGCAAAGACCATGGCTTCTGTTGTGCCATCCCGTCTATCGCACTCAAATTTATGATACATATGCACACCAAAGACATAAGGTTTCCCCACTTCACGTTTCCCGAACGTGAATAAACATCATTTAATTTTCTCATAAATAAATTCTTGCAGTTTATCTTACTCTCGAACGAATGATTTCCACGATTCGCTCGTTATTAATAATAATCATCCCGTGCTTGTCACTCGTTATCCCATTTTCTAAACGGTACGTGTAAGTCGGCACCTTGTCTTTCATCACAGTTGGGAGATACGCGAAAGTCACGTTATCACACGTCTTCCCCAATTCTTGACCGACCTCAATGATGTGCGTGGAGATCATGAAAGAACAAGCCCGACGATTTGCCAAAGCCCGTGTCACTGCCAGCGTGGCGTCGAAAGCGTCTTTCACGTTCGTGCCCTTGAATAACTCGTCAAAGATCACGACCAATCGTTTTGACAAACTCACTTCCACGGCCACTTTTTTCACCCGTAAAACCTCGGCGTAAAAATGGCTGTATCCCAAGTTAATGTTGTCCGGCACGTTGATTGAAGTATATATCCCGTCCTGTACCGTGAACTCCATACTTTTCGCCGCCACGGGGAATCCCATGTGTGCCATGTAAACAGCTATGCCGAAAGATTTCATCAACGTGGATTTACCTGCCATGTTCGCTCCCGTCAGGAAAAAGATATTCCTGCTTTTCGTGATTTCCAGATCGTTAGACACAGCACCCGGCAAAGCGGGATGAAACAAACCCCGTATCCCCATGGAAACCTCACTATCCGCGTAAGCCACCGGAAAACAAAATTCCCGCTCCCGGGCAACCCGCCCTACCACGGTATTCAAGTCTATTTCATAAAATAATTTCACGAAATCAACGAGTTTCTTGTTTAAATCACAACGCAATATCTTGTCAAACTTAAACATCTCGCTCAAACTTAGCTTTTCTCCCCGAAAACCCAACACACGGGCAAGCGCCTTGTCCCGCAACAGGGAATGTCCCCACTTGATTCTCTCTTCCAACGGGTTTCCCGTGATTGTCTTGACAATCTCGTCTAAATATCCCTGAGCTTTTTGCAAGAAAAACAACGTGGTTATCACTTGTTCATGCCACTGATTTATAACGGTATCATTTCCTATTAATTCCAGCGTTTTCGCCCTTAATAGAACCGCCAGATTAAATACCCAATGTTTACCGCTGGCGCCCGACAAATATTGCTCCACGATATCACACTCTCTCGTTTCGCCGGGAAAAGCAATATCATGCTCTTTGAAATACCGGAAGATTTGGGTTCGTCGGTTAATCTCTGCGGCATCCGTCAAAGGATTGAGAAACATCCTTTCCAGCAGGCGTTCACCCCCGCGTGTTACCGTATTACAAAAAATACTGTAAACCGAATTATTCTTGTACCGCCCCAAGATATTCAAATCCTCCAATGTCTGCTTGTCTGTTTCGAAACTCATAACGTGCCCCCTTCCCCGTTTATTATTTCTATTATCTTCTCGTTGTTGATAATGATCATCCCGTGACGATCATTCGTGATTCCCTCTGTCAATTGATACGTGTATCTCGGCACACTTCCTTCCATCACCGTCGGCAAGTAAACGAAACGGATGTTTTTACAACGCTCCTTTAAAACCTGCCCCACTTCAATGATATGAGTCGAAATCATGAACAAACAATCCGGTATCCCGGCAAACGCTTCCGTCACCGCCAACGTGGCATCATAAGCATCTTTCACGTTCGTGCCCCGGAAAAGTTCGTCAAACACGACAACCAGATTTTCCGTCTGGCACAAGTGCTGTGCCACTTTCTTGACACGCAACACCTCGGCATAAAAATGACTGTACCCCATGCTCAGGTTGTCCGGCAAGTTAATGGTCGTGAACATCCCGTTACGCACGGAAAACACCATCTCCTCCGCCGGCACGGGAAATCCCGCGTGAGCCAGAAACAAGGCTATCGTGAAAGACTTCATAAAGGTTGATTTACCCGCCATATTCGCTCCCGTGAGAAATATGACATTGCTGTTCTTGTCCACGTTAATGGTGTTCCCCACGGGTTTCTTCAGGAACGGGTGAAAAACGCCTTTCATCTTCAACACGTTTTCCCCCGCCGGCAAAGCTTTGGCAAACACGAAATTCCGTTCTCTGGCAACTTCACCCACCGTAATATACACGTCCATCAAGTATATATTGTACATCATCTTGAACAATTTACTCCGCTCTTCAAACCGGAACACCTTATCGTATTTTACCGCTTGCTCGTAATTTACTTTCTTCTTCCCTTTCTCCTGCCGATACCAATTCCATTTCTCATTGGCGAGCAATGTTTTCAGTTCGTCATTGGCTTTCTTGACATTCTGGTCACTCGCTTCACCCCCGGAATCCAGAAAGTCATTCAAGGTATTCAACATTTCCAGACATCCCATGATTCCATTGTGTATCCATGTATAATCCGTGTCGGAACCCATGATGTTTTTTACCTTCCGTCCCAAGGTATTGTCCTGTGCCATCAACTGAGTCCTGCTGTCCGTGTTATTCAGGTAAAATTCAATCGCATCAAATATTGCCCCCCGAAAAGGAAAGGACATCCGGCTATCCATGTAATAGGCGATAGCCTTACTCCGGCTTTCAATGGCGTCAATTTCAGAAAGAGGATACTGGAACATCTCTTCCAGCAACCGAGCACCCCCGCGAGAGTGAGTCCGGTTGAAAATCTCATAAACCGACTGGCTCTTACCCGTGCCGAATATAGCCAAATCCGTCAATGTTTGCTTATCTATTTTGAAACTCATGATTCAATTTATGATTTTAGATTTTAGATTTACGATTCAATCATCCGGCCTTCCGAAATCATAAATCGTAAATCATAAATCACTTAATTACTTGGATCTTCTTCTAATCCACAACACGATTCCGGCACCGGCAAGCAACAACGGGATAATCCATTTGAATCCCCAGTTCATCACGTAAAACCCGTATCTGCCGATATCAACCCGGTTATCTGTAGTACCCGGTCTTCTCACGTCAATAGGTAATTCATTATTACTCAACCAATGGAACGTACCCAAATCCATGATGAAATTCGTCTGGGAACGACCTTCCGTGATCTCCCCGTTAGAAATACAATCAGCATCTCCCAAGATCATAACACGTTGTTCTTTACCGTTCACCATACGGGTTAATGCCATTCCCGTGCAATAATCCTTAGCAACCTCACCTTTCGCCGGATTAAGTGTCAAACGCTCCTCCACGTAATCCAAAGACTCCATTTCGTTCCACACTGCATATGAACGATTCTCTTTCCTCTGAATATTCAATGTATCACTTACCAACACGGGAGTTACTTTGAAACCCCGGTCAGCCACTTGCTCCAACCCGGCAGCCGTCGGTAACATGACTCCATTAGCCAACCCGAAATAGTAACTGAACTCTCTCGCCATGGGAGTAATCATACAATTCAATATATCCGGTTGTAACCATTCCAAACGATATTGAACCAACGTACCTTCCAATAGTTCCACGCCAAAATACTTGTTCAACAGGGAATTCATCACGTCCCGTCTTCTCGGCTCGCCCAAAATATACAAGTTACCTCCTCTTTCGATATATTTCGCCAAAACCTGTTCCTCGTTCTCGGTAAAGGGTTCACGCATATCAGCAATTGTTACAATATTCACATCGGATGGAATACCATTCTCTAAATCAATTTCTACCGTTTCAAAACCTTGGTTTACTAATGCCTGACGGAAATCTTTCTTGTAAGCGAAAAAGTGATAACCGCGAGTTTTCGTGTCATGAATGGAACGCATACCGTAACCTTTCACGAAACCGATCTTCGGAACTTCCAACGTCATCCGTTTCATGGCAGCAGACATCTCCGCCTCTCCGGGGAAAGGTTGCATCGGGTCATCATACGTACGCAACCAAGCTCTTTCACCACTTTCACGCACCAATTCCCAAGCAAACGTTCTCTCTCCCTCCAAATTCGCTATCTTCCGAATTTTTTCCGGACTCAATACCCGGTAAACGGTATCCAACTGGAATAACTCGCACATTTTCTTAGCCGCTTGGTGTACGGTTTGATTCTTGCTCGCCAATCTTTCGGCAAAGGTTTCCCCGTATACCCCGTCAGCCGGGGTGATCGTGTCGTAATAATACACCACTTTCAATTTCATCTCCGGTTTAAACCGTTCGTACAGTTTAAATTGTTCCCGATTACGTTGAATAAAATCGGGGAAAGCGAACATCTGATAATTCGGTCCCAAGATATTCACGTAAGCTGTAATCGTTAAGCCACCATCCAATTTAGACACGATATCCTGGCTATGCGGCGTCAACGTGTTCCATTTCGTGGAGGATGCATCGTAATACCCCATCAATTTCGGGCGGGAAGAAAAATATCCTATCGTACAAGCAATCAAGATGACCGCCATATATCTACCGAAAGAAACCTGCCAACGCACTTTCTGACGCACCGCATTCAAACGTACCACCGTTAGAAACAAGAATAAAGCCGTCACAACCGGGAAATACAACACATCCTCCGAGCAAAGCATACCCATAATAAAAGTAGAAGCCCGCCCGTTGATACTCAACCAATAAGTCACGTCACGAATGATGTCGTACTCCTGCCACCAGCCACCTACCATGCTCAACAGCATCAAGATGATAAACGTCCCGATAGCTGCCACGAACTGGTAAGAAGTCAAACTGGACACGAAAATACCCACCGCCACGTACGTGCAAGTCAACAGGAACAATCCCAACAAACCGACCAACACTACCGGCAACTCAAAATTCTCCACGGTAAATGCCGCGTAAACCACGTAAAGCAACAGTATCCCGCACATCAAAGCGGCATAAATCACCATTGACAAAAACTTACCCAAGATAATTTGCGAATTACGTATCGGCGACGAATACAACAATTTGATAGATCCGCTACTCAACTCCCGACTGATCAACCCCATCGTCAACAACGGAATATAATAATACAAGTAATTCTGCACGATACCCCAAATCCCGTTCGCGAACAAAGACATGGAAGCCATCATCGTTCTCCCGCTCCCGTATTCATTCCCTTTCATAAACCACTCGTATCTTCCGGTGAAGTACATAGCGGTCTGCAAAGTAAATATCACCAACAGGAACCATGCCACCGGAGAGCAAAAAAGCATCCGCAACTCCGCCTTCGCTATTCTATATATCAATTTCATAATCTCATTTTTTTATAGTCACATACCTTAAATTCATACATCAGTGCGCTTGTTTCGACAATGCCGCGAAAATATCGTCCAGCGAACTCTTCTCCGGCCGGATTTCCATCAATCGCCAGCGATTGCGGGAACTGGCTTCTATCAAGCGTTCCAACACGCCTTCCGCTTCCTCGAACGAGATGCGGAAACGTTGTCCTCCCAGCTCCTCCACGCCAGTCACACCCTCCACCTGCATCAACACCTCGGGAGCCGGGGCGTCCGCCAATTGTAGAAATATAGTACTCGGCACGATATAATTATCAAACTGGTCTACCGTTCCGGAGAACACCAACTTCCCTTGCTCGATCATCAACAAGTAGTCGCATATCGCATGTACTTCCCTCAAAATATGCGTGGAGAGAATCACCGTCCGCTCTTTCGCGATATCCTGTATCAGGCGGCGAATATCCAAAATCTGATTCGGGTCCAACCCGTTTGTCGGCTCGTCAAACACCACCAAGGCAGGCTTATGCACGATAGCCTGCGCGATACCTACACGCTGCTGGTATCCCCCGGAAAGATTCTTGATCAAACGGCTCCGGAAATGCATAATAGAGCAACGCTCCATCACCTCCTCCACTGCCGATTTAATCTCTTTATCCGGCATCCGGCGCAAATAAGCCGAATGCGTCAAGTACTCCTCCACTGTCATGTCCGTGTACAAGGGTGCTTGCTGAGGCAAGAACCCGATATGTTTCTTCGCCTCCAAAGGTTCCAAACGCGTATCCGCACCATGAATAAGCACATTTCCTTCCGTTTGCTTCAACACCCCGCATATAATATTCATCACGGTCGATTTCCCCGCCCCGTTAGAGCCTAACAAACCGTATATACCTCTCTTCGGGATCTCGAAACTAATATCTTTGACAGCCCATTGCACACTGTAACGATGTGACAAATGTTCCACTTTTACGATAGCTTCTTCCATAAATATCTTTTATTTCTTTTTTATCATACCAAAATTTTCACACTCGCTTATCTTCCTCTCCGCCGGAACCAAATAAACACCCCGCATCCCAGCAACAAGATCGGCAACCCGAATTTAAACCCGGCTTTAAATATCCTGTACCAAGCCATAGATATCGACACGGTTGAATCCTTCGTGTCCGGACGCCGCGTATCCAAGGGAACCTCACCGTATGACATCCAAAGAGCGCACCCCGCCAACAAATTACCATTGGCAGCAGAAACCCCTCTCGTAATTACAAACTCGTTATTCGACAAACAATCGGCATCTCCCGTCACCATAATCCGTTGTTCCTTGTTTCCCACCTGACGGGTCAGCCCCACCGCAGTATTAAACACTTTGGACACCTCTCCCACTGCCGGATTAAATTTCACCGTGTCATCCACGAAATCGGTGGTTTCCAATTCTGTCCACACCGGACCGATCGTATCCGTTTTCAAGAAAGCTTCCACTTTGAACCCCTTATCCTCCACTTGCTCGATCCCCGCGCAATTCTCGTGGGCAATCCGATAAGTAGATTTCATCTGGTACATCAAATCTTTCACCCGTTGAGTCGGAACCGTTGCCAAAAGGTTTGCCGTCGGTAAAGTTCCCTTGAACCGAACATCCGGTCCCACCAACAAAGGTGTCAATTCCAACCCGAAAAACTTACCCAACACCTTGTTTTGAGCCTCGCGGTGACTGGGTTCTCCCATAAACATCAGGTTTCCACCCCGTTCAATATATTTCCCCAACACGCTCTCTTCTTCCGGAGTCAACTCCGTGCGCATATCCGCAATCCACAATATATTAATATCTTTTGGTATATCTTTATCCAAGGTTATCTCCACCATATCAAATCCCTGGTTTACCAAGGAACCGCCATTCCATCTATGCGTCAACAAGTATCCCATGTCATACGGCACATCCCCGTACATACTTCTCTCCCGATGTCCCGTCACGAAACCGATCTTGGGCACATCCATAACCATACGTTTCAACGCCACGGCAGTCGCACCCTCTTCCAACAATCCTCTACCCGTGAAATCATGTAACCACTCTCTTTGTCCGTTCTCGCGGACTGCTTCCCGTATAAACTTATATCCTTGTGACGCCAAATCCGCCATCTTATCCACCTCAGCTCTCGACAACAACATCGTACTGTCCATCTCGTACACCTCGCACAATCGCCGGGCTTGCTGCCAAGCGGAAGGACGTCCCGGCATCCCCTCGTTCGGATCCGCATAATAATACACGACTTTCAACTCTGTTTCCGGCTTGAAACGTGTAAAGTGACGAGAAGCCTCTCGATTCTTCATGATAAAATGAGGATAAGCGTAAGTACCGTATCTCGAGTCAAGCACGTTCACGTAAGAAGTAATCGTCAATCCCCCATCCAATTTCCCCACGATCTCTTGAGCCACGGGAGTCAACGTGTTTTTTTTCGTGGAAGTCGTATCCGCGTAAGCTAACAATGCCGGACGTGACGAAATAAAAGCCACTAGGCAAACCAAAGCAATCACCGCGAGATTTTTGTAAAGCGTAATCGTGAATTTCTGTTTCTGGCGAATAGCATGCAAACGAATAATCGTCAACATCAGGAACAAAGCAATCACTGTCAAGAAATAAATCAAATCCTCGCTACAAAGCATACCACTAATAAAAGTATTCACACGTCCGTTCATCCCCAACCAATAGGTAATTTCCCGCACAAGGTCATACTGCTGTCCCCAGCCGCTCACCATACCCAACAACATCAACACGATAAACGTACCTACCGCTGAAATCACCTGATAAGAAGTCAAACTGGAAACAAATATACCCACCGCCATATAGGTACAGGTCAACAAAAATATTCCCAACAACCCGGTCAATATCCATGCCCACTCGAAGTTATCGATCGTGCACCAAGCAAACACGACATACACGAACAATATCAAGGTCAACAAAAACGCATACGCCACCATCGCCAAGAATTTTCCTAACACGATATGCGTGTTGCTAATCGGTGAAGAATACAATAATTTTATCGAACCGCTACTCAACTCCTTACTGATTACCCCCATTGTCAACAAGGGGATATACAAGTACAGGATTTTTACCACGCTCGGCCACAAACCCGATCCGCCGCCATGTCCCATGATAAATAAACGATAAGAACACCAATAAGTCCTCCCGGAATTTTCCACGTCAAGCACAAATCCCTCGAGCATACCCGTGTAAAAAAACACCGTCTGAAAAATAAAACACAATAACAATAACCAAGCGATAGGCGAATAAAAAAGCATCTGTAATTCCGTCTTCGCTATTTTATATATGGCTCTCATAATAAATCTCTTTAACGTTTAGCAATTAATTTCCCTTCTCGGTCAACTTGGCAAATATCGTATCCAGCGAATTTTTCTCCTGCCGAATCTCCTGCATCCGCCAATGCTGTTCGGTGCTCAGATCCACGAGGCGTTCAATCACCTCCTGCGCATCGGTAAAACGCACCCGGAATTGTTGTCCGCCCAAGTCCTCCACCCCGGTCACACCTTCCACTTGCCCCAACACCTCGGCAGTAGGCGCATTAGCAAAGTGAACATATATCGTGTTCGGCACGATGTAATTGTCAAACTCGTCCACGGTACCGGAAAAAACCAACTTCCCGTGATCCATCATCAATATGTGGTCACAAGTAGCCTGCACCTCCGACAAGATATGCGTGGAGAGAATCACCGTGCGTTCTTCTGCAATACTCTTGATCAACCGACGAATTTCCACGATCTGGTTCGGGTCCAAACCGTTGGTTGGCTCGTCAAACACCACTAAGTCCGGCTTATGCACGATAGCCTGCGCAATACCAACCCGCTGCTGGTATCCTCCGGACAGATTCTTTAACAACCGCTTACGGAAGTGAGTGATGGCACAACGTTCCATAACCTCTTCCACCGCCTTCTTGATTTCCTTGGGTGCCATCCAACGTAAATCCGCCGCATGTGTCAAATACTCCTCTACCGTTAAATCCTGATATAAAGGAGGTTTCTGCGGCAAAAAACCGATATGCCGCTTGGCGGCAATCGTGTCCCGCTTCGTGTTCACACCCGCAATTATCACATCTCCCTCAGTCTGCTTCAACACCCCGCACATGATATTCATCACGGTCGATTTCCCCGCCCCGTTTGCACCCAGCAACCCGTAGATCCCGTGCTTGGGAATCTCAAAACTTACATCTCTCGCTGCCCACTGGATACTATACCGATGTGACAAATGTTCTACTTTTACTATAATCTCTTCCATAACACCGTTATATTTTTACATACAATACACCCTAAAAGCATCGCCCGTCCCGCAAAAAACGGGCGATGCATCACATATAAACAATCACTAAAAAATTAAACTAAAATCAGTTATTATTTTCCTCTTCTTCGGTCTCGAAACGCTCTGGGAAACGGATACGATCTAAATTTACACCAAGGTCTTCCTCTATATACTTCACAAGAGCATCATATTTCTCACGAACTTTTGTGAAACCGCGCTTTTCATACAATACTCCCCGCAAATCAACATTGGTTCCATTATAACTTTGATTCCAATAGGCATTCTCTTGTTCCAACTCGGCCAAAGAATAAGACATCACCATGACCACGTAATAATAGAAATCATTCAATTGGCACTGTTCTTTACTCATTCCTTCTTTTACCGTTTGGATGTTCAAGTACCCGTCTTTAAAAAGACTATTAGGTCCGAACCCCCAAGGATAATTGGAAAAATCATTCACCGCAGGGAACCACTTATTATTCGAATAAGTTTTATATATATAACTACTGCGTCTCAAAAAGTCATTCGGAGCCACCATCTTCTTCGCATTGATCAACCTTGCCATAAAAGACATATTAATATCCTTCATAAACTTCGTTTTCATGCTTTCGCCAATCGTGTCGATCTCTTGACTCGCTCCGTTAATGGCAATATGGTCATACCCATTATATACCCAAAGTCGTGTAGAATCGCCAAATTCAAGACTTCCACCTTCTTTCCAATCAACATCCCACAATCCGGAACACAAGAACACCTTCAACGGCATACACTCTCTGAGCCACTCTTCCGGATAATAATCCAAGAACAACTCCTTGAACAACTTCAACATCTTACCCACATATTCGGGATCTCCCTGTTTGGCTAACAAACGCCCACCTAAATTCGGTTCCAATTTTTCACTCCAACCGGTATTCTCCCAATACAAATCATCTAGATTATAATCATAAAGCGTGTAGAATCCGTATTTCTCGAACCACTCGACAATATCCTCGTCATAATCATGATCACCCTGTGGCAACGAATACATTCGCTCACTTCCTTCAGTAGGTACAATTTTATCCTCATCGTAACATCCGGCTGACAGCACCATGATAAAAACGATAAACAACAAATATCTGAATTTCATATACTCTAATTTACAACGTTACAATTATTACTATTCATTCCCCTTCAAATTAGGATTACGCTCAGTCACAGCATTCGGTATCGGCAAAACATACCGAGGATCTTCCTTCTGCAAAACATACTCGGTTTCGTACCCGTTATCTTGATCCACAAAAACATGCTTGATTTCCGGCATGCCCAAACGACGTAAATCAAACCAACGGTGATTAGACTCGTAACATAACTCTCTACGTCGTTCCCGTAAACAGAAAGCTAACAATTCATCCGCATTAGCAAAATCATTTAATGTAAAATCCACATAATTCTTATCAAACCGATGACGGCGCACCATATTCAGATCATCCAAAGCCTGCTGTGCCTCTTGTCGATTACCGGATACAATATACTTTCGTATATACGCCTCAGCCCGATTCAAATACACCTCCGAGGTCCGGATTCCCCCATTATTCCAATACTTTCCCATCTGTCCTTTGATCACGCATCTCCACAACCCGTCTACACTCCAACTATCCTTTCTAAAAAAAGCTAAAGTATTATTCTGAAGCCGCCTATCACTTGCCCCCTCATAATTCATATCCCACATCGTGTACAAATCCGTCAAATCCCAAGAAGGTGAACAAGGTTTCATCATATTCCAGTTATCATCAAACGTTTCTCTTACAGCCCACAATGCTTCAGTAGGAGTGTATTCGTGATACACCCCAGTAGAAGAAGTCGACGTTTCTTTCATATCCAATAATTGGGGACGCACATCCAATACCGAATCAGCATAAGTAATCACCCGATCCCAATCATTCATGTGAAGATAAACACGAGACAACAACGCATACCCCGCAGTATACCTCATACGCGCAATCAATTTCGACTCTCCTTCTTGATTCGCTTTCATCAAATCGATACCATTATTCAAGTCCTCAATAATCTGATCATAGCACTCCTTCACCGTATTCCTTTTAAATTTCTCATCCGTAACCCCGGAAGTCAACTTCAAGGGCACCCCGAGATTCTTTGATGGATCGCCATAATTATACGGTAAACCGAAGAAATTCACCAACGAGAAATAGTAATACGCCCGCAACGCATATACCTCTCCCTTTATGTGAGCTTTTCGGTTATCATTCCCTATCATATCGTCAATATACTCTAAAATCAGATGACACCCTTTGATACGATCATAAGGCAACGACCAAAATGTAATATCATTACCTCCACCACCTTCGTTGAACATCTGGGGATCCCAACGGAAACGCCAAAGTTCCTTCTCTTTCATGCTGATATAAGAGGCCTCCGTAACAATATTACTTCTCACGTTATCCGTGAATATCTCCGTCCCACGGGCAAGCAATGTCCCCACCTCTGAAGTAGGATAAGCCATTGTTTCCAGTATCTTCTCCATATCCGACACGGTCGACGGACGGATCTCACTCTGGCTCTGTTCCTCCAGGAAATCGCTACATTGAATAAAGCAAAATGCCAGAAATAACAGTAATAACTTCAATCTCATATTCTATTCCTTTAAAATTAAAAACTTACACTAACACCCAACGACATCGTTCTTGATAACGGCTGCCCACCCAAAGCAACCTCCGGATCACGTCCCTTGAAATCCTTACTCCGCAATTGGAAGGGATTTCCAAACGAGAACGAAAAGCCAAGATTCTGCAAAGAACCCGGTAACAATCTCTCCGGCAAACTATAAGAGAGCGATATATTACCACAACGCAAATACCAGGCGTCAACCACGCGCACCGTCGATTTAGCATACATATCATAGGGATTTGTTTGTTCTCCCACGACCTTAATCGTCCGGGCACTAGAGATCTTATTCGGCAACGAGGGCACATTCGTGATTTTCTCGTCACCCGGCTTACGCCAACGTTTTACCCACTCGGTCGACATATTCTCGTATTCGCTCGGAATACTTTGCGACATCTTACCCATCGGAGCCAAATAAGTCTGGTTACCCACACTCAAGTATAAACCGCTGGATAACGAGAGCGTCTTATAACGGATAGAAAATGACATCCCGCAATTAAAGTCCGGCTCCATCTTCCCTGCATACTCCATGTAAAGCGTAGCGTCCCTCTTAGCTTCCTCCAACTCCGAGCCCGTCAAGTCAAACATCGGTCCTCCGTGTTCAGAATTTAATCCCGTGAAACGAAACGCCCAGAAACTGGATACCGGATACCCCTCCTTAGGTAAATTACCGCCGGCAGCTTCCTGCCAACTACCCTTGGGCTCTATCTCCGATTTTACCTTATTATGCACTTTCCCCATGTTGAAACTTGTTGACACAATAAAATTCTTTCCTTTCACTGGCGTAAAACCAAAGCTGGCATCCCAACCGGAATTTTCCATCTTCCCACCGTTAATCGGGCGAGAGGGCACCCCATTTTCATACGGCACGTCCATAGCAATCACCATATCGGTTGTTTTTTTGTAATACCCATTATAAGAGAAAGAAATCTTATTGTCAAACAAACTACCGCTGATCGCATAATTTATACTCTGTGTCTTCTCCCATTTCAAATCTGGTGCCGGCAAATCTTTCACATTCAACGTGTAATCATAAGAATACGGATCTTTACCTATAGTAGCAATCAAGAACGGACTCACATTATTCACCACATTCCCCTGGTAACCGTAAGAAAAATTAAAATTCAAACCACGCACGATATTCTGATTCTGCATCCAAGGTTCCATCTCCATGTTCCAACGGAATCCCAATGCCCACACCGGTTGGAAACGAGCACTCTTATCCTGCCCGAAGCGATTCGAACCATCGCTTCGCACACTCATGTTGAAAGCGTAACGATCATCGAACATATATCCTAATGTCAAGTAATAAGACATCGTATTTGTCTGTGAATCACTAATACTCGGAGTTGTACGATGCATATCATTTACATTTCCCCAAGAAGGGTCTCCACTATAAGCGGGAATATTTACAATAACCTTTCCTCTATCCGGCATATACCCATAAACAGTTTCCGAGGAACCTCTTCCTCTTGAACTACGCACCTCGTAACCAAGAGCTGCCGAAACAGAATGTTTTCCATTAAACACCTTCACGAAATCCAACTGATTACGCCAAGTGTATCCCACCGATCTACTCGAGGATTGCGTCAACTCTCCACCATGAGGCAAAAGTGAGTTTTCATATTCCCGATCTCCCGGTCTAAACTCGTCAAAATTATACATTCGCTTAGCAGCAATATAATTCGACTGCTCCGTGTAATAAGTTTCCCCATTCACATTTGAAAAACTGTATGCTGCAGTTGTCGTAAAAGACAACGACTCCAGTATCTGCCAACGAAGACTCAATGACCCGTTTAAAGAAGAAGTTGTATTCTCGTTACCACTATTTTTCAACTCGTTCTCCAAGTTATACAAATACCCGTTCTCCTTGTGTGCATAAAAGAAAGGTTTTCCCTCCGGCGTAAATCTTGCAATGGCTCGATTAGTTGTACTTGCGTAAGTATACGGGTTCACTGTTCCCACAAAAGCTTTCGTTTCCGCAACACTACCGGCTAACGAAGTACTCAACGTGATTTTCTCCCACAAACGGGCAGAAATACTCAGATTACCAGTGTATTGAGTCTGACCGTTACCTTTCGCAGTATTATTACTATCATTAATACCGAAAGAAGCGTAATACGTACCAGCCTCGCTACCTCCCGAGATACTCACGGTATGATTATGACTGATAGCATCTCTGAAAAACACCTTGAACCAATCCGTATTATTCATCTCCAATTGTTTCGCTCCTGCCGTAAACTCTTCCAATGTGATCTCTCGGTTACGGTAAGCCTTCGCCAATCCCGTATAACCGATATCTTGGCTTCCGGACAAAGGAATATTCGTCTCGTATGCCTCGCGAGATACATCCACACGTTGTTGCGAATTCATCAACTCCAACTTCTTGTATGTCATCCGCGGAGAATACGACATACCCCCGGAATAACTAACAGACATACGTCCCACTTTCCCCTTCTTTGTCGTAATCACGATCACACCGTTGGCTGCCTTCGTACCGTAAATAGCAGTTGCTATAGCATCTTTTAACACCGTGATTGATTCAATATCTTTAGGATTCAACCAAGAAATAGCACCTCCCACGAAATCATTGATCATATCCGTGTTACTAGGGTCCAAGTTATTGAAATCATTCGTCTTGAACGGAAGCGGATCTTCCTGAATAATTCCATCCACCACCCACACGGGCTCGGCATTACCCAACAACGTGGAAGTACCCCGCACGCGGACTCTCTGGCGGGTTCCCGTCAAACCGCTACGGTTAATGACCATCATACCCGGAACTTTACCTTGCAAAGCCGATTCCAAAGTCCGCGTACCGTCCAATGCTAAATCTCCCATATCTACATCACTCGTAGCCCCGGTACTCATCTTCTTTTTGATCACCTGGTATCCCGTGATCACAACCTCTTCCAACGCCTCCACATCCTCCTCTAAACTCACACGCAACATATCCTTCGCCCCCGAAAAAGCCACCTGTTTAGTCTTGTACCCGATACAGGAATATTCCAGCGTTCCTTTCTCCACCGGCAACGAAATCGTGTACTTACCCTCGCTATCCGTGGCAACACCCACCGTTGTACCCACCAGCTTAACTGTGGCTCCCGGTATCGGTGCCTTGTTCACATCCAGCACCTCCCCTTTAATCACCGTTGCTCTCAACTCCTTATGCACTTGACGTTTATAGATAATAATCGTTTCATCCACCTGTTTCCAGGACAACTCTGTTTTCTTTAAACATTCGTCAAGAATCTCCCCCACCGTTTTTTGTTTCACGTCAAAGCTAACCTTGGTATAAGCCTTCACGTCGTCAAGCTGGTAAGCGAAAGTCAGGTTACTTACCTCCCTCAACTTTTCAATTACCCGATCCAAAGACACGTTCTGCATCTTCAAATCAAATCGTTTCTCCTGTGCCTGTGCGTTCCCCGGGACACTCGACAAGAAGACAAAACCTAATAACAGGTACAAAAACCTGTGAACAAATGCAAGAGGGAATTTAATTACTCCTTTCTTGCAGGTGTAACCGTTTTTTTTCATAATTTTGAATTGAATTTTAAAATAACAACTAGTTCTCGCTCCGCGAGAATATAGAGAACGGGAAGTTTTGCGAGAACTTCCCGCTTTTCTATTCATTACGTCTTACTTCGATCACGTCATCTTTTTTTACAAAACAAATCTTTTTCGTGTTTTCCAGAATCTCCAACACGCTGTCGATATCCTCGTAACGTTTCGTTTCCATGGAAAAAAGCATACTCCCGAGATCCCGGTCGTTAAAACGAACTGTCACGTCATACCAATCACTCAAAGCCCTCATGATCTCGAATAACGAACGCTCCTTGAAATAAAACCGGTCGTTCAACCATGCCGTGTTGACATCCACATCCGCCTCCTGCACATTGATCCCCTGTCGATCCGCACCGATCACCCCTTCTTGTCCCGGTAGAAGGACTACCGAATCAATAGAATTACTCAAACACACGGAACCGCTGACCAACGTCGTACGACTCGGTTGTTCATTGTAACAGGAAATATTGAATTGCGTTCCCAATACCGTAACGCTATTATCCGCAAAATGAACGACAAAAGGTCTTGTTCTGTCCGGGGCTACCTCGAAATACGCCTCTCCCTCGATCCATACTTCCCGGGTCGCTCCGGTAAAAGGCACCCGATAACGAAGAACGGTATTCGTGTTCATCCGCACGTGGCTACCATCACCGAGTACCAGCGAGAACTCCGCCTGCCGCGGCACCCGTATCGTGTGCCACACGGGTTCCTCCACGGCAACTAAATCTGTCGCATAAGTTAACTCCTTCCCCTTCTGTATAACGGCGATCTCGTTTTGTTGTTGCAAACGATCGATCCCCGCAGAATCCAAAACATACTCTTTGTCACTCACGGAAATCGTCGGTAAATTACTCGCCACGGGCACAATCATCAAAGGTTTTACTTGCTTCTGAGTCGGAAAATACAGCCACAACGCCACCGCCAATAGTGCCACCGCACAAGCCGCTACTGCCGAATACCCCAACACGAGGCGACGTCCCCGTTCCTTGGACAAATACCTCTTTTGGAAAATCTCCCATTCCTCTTGTCCTGTCGACTCCCAACACACACGGGGAAGATTTACCTCTATATCGTCATAAAGTTTCCGCAAAGGCAATTTCTTCTCCGGTACACGAACCTCTCCCTGCCCCACCTTCTCATCAGCCAGACGCTTCGCAAATTGCCTTGCCAAATCTATTCGTTTTTCTATTTCACGCTTCATCGTATTTATTTTAACACACATCATACGAAGAAGTCGAAAAAACGGGTGAATGGAAAATATAATTTAGATGAATATTTTCAACAGCACGGATACAATATACTGGTTACTAATCATTTCTCTTAACTTCTCGTAAGCATTTTTTTTCAAAGTCTTTACCGTGTTGATCGAAACACTTAACTCGTCGGCGATCTCTTGCAGTGAATACCCCTGCAACGTGAGTGTGGCAATCTGCCGGGAACGTTCGGGCAACTTATTCACGGCCCCGCGCACGATCCGGTAAGTTTCATTACGCGTCACCTCGTCCAGAAAAAACTCCTCACCGTAAACCTCGTCCTTCAATTCCTGAAACTTACTCTCGATCACTTTTTGCAATCGCAAATGATCCAAACATTTATTCCGTGCCGACGTGTACAAAAAAGAAAGGATCTCCTTCTCCGAGAAAACCGGATTAAAATGATTCCAAAGCGAGAAAAACGAATCTTGGGCTACATCCCGTGCCAACTCCTCGTCCTTTAGATAGGAGCTACAAAAATCCCGTATAGCTTGAAAATATTCAAGATATATCGTTTCAAATCGCTTTTGATTTTCAGATGTAACCATTACTCCTATCACCCGTATTACGTGACTTAACACGACAAAGGTATATATTTTCATCAATAACGCATCAAACAAAAAAGAAATTATAACTTTGAGTTTCAAAAAATATACTCGTGAACTATGATCGAAAAATTAGCCATCTATTTTATATTCTTACTCGTTATTCCGGACATCTATATTTACAAGCTATATATCAAACGGCATATCGCCAACCGACGTACCCGATTGCTGTGGTTCGTGCCGTCGGTTATCTTGATGCTTGGTCTTCTATGGATATTACTGTTTTCACGAGGCGGACACGGCGGACAATCTTTTATCGGGATTTTCACGATCACATACCTTGCCATCGTGCTGCCCAAGGTGATTTTTTCCATTTGTTCGCTACTCGACCTGCCGACAAGATACACGCTGAAATTACAGTCCCATCCCTTCGCGTGGTTAGGTGTTGTCGCAGGAACCGCCACGATGTTGGTCATTTTGTACGGCACGTTTTGGGGACGGAAACAATTCGAGGTAAAACAGATCGTCTTCACGTCTCCCGATCTCCCCGCGGCTTTCGACGGCTACCGGGTGGCACAGGTCTCGGATATACACACCGGAAGCTGGCGCGATAACCGGGAGGCGTTGCGAGAAGCCGTCGCCCTCGTCAACGCCCAGCGGGCGGACATCATCGTGTTCACGGGTGATCTTGTAAATAACGAGGCGGCGGAGCTCGATCCTTTCGAGGATATTCTCTCCCGCCTGCAAGCACCCGACGGGGTGTATTCCGTACTCGGGAATCATGATTACAGCCCGTACCGTCATTGGTCGAGCAAGAAAGCTCGTGAAAAGAACCTGCAAGACATCAAGGAACGACAAGCCGCCATGGGGTGGTATCTACTTGACAATAAACACGTGATGCTGCACCGTGACACGGATAGCATTGCCTTGCTCGGTGTCGGGGACGACGACGGACGTACTCTCGACCGATACAGCGATCTCCCTCTCGCCACGCGAGGCACGGAACAAACCGCTTTCAAGCTGTTGTTGAGTCATACCCCCACGCACTGGCGCCGGGAAGTGCTCGACACGGACATCGATCTCACGCTTTCCGGGCACACGCACGCCATGCAATTCGCCCTCGGTCGCCTCTCTCCCTCCTCCCTCATGTACCCCGAATGGAGCGGACTATACATGGAAGGTTCGCGAGGTCTGTACGTCAACGTCGGGCTGGGATTCATCGGGCTTATGCCCTTGCGTTTCGGTGCATGGCCGGAAATCACGGTCATCACGCTGAAAAAAATGTAGGATTCAGAACCGAAGCAAGGCTGTAACTTAGCTCCTCCTCTGTTTATAGAGGAGGTGGCACGAAGTGCCGGAGGAGTTTACGATCACCATATACAAAAACTCCCTCCCCCCTTCGGGGTATTGAGCCCGGAAACCGGTCTCGAACTGGCTCTCGCTCGGCAACAAGGAAGCAAGCTTCCCTGCTGCCCTCGCTTACTCGCCAGTTTCCCTCTATAAACAGAGGGAGAGCTAGTTACTCTCTCCGCTTCGGGAATCCTTTCATTTCAAATTCTAAATTTCCCTTTCCGGTGACACTTTTCGCCCGTTCGGGTGTTTTGAGTGAAACTAAAATCACAAAAGTATGTTATACCTTAAAACAATCACGTTATTATTCTTTTTACCGTTACTCGGTTGTACTTCCACGCCGCACACATGGCAGGGACAAGCAGGCAGTAAACGGATTTTTATCGAGTTACAAACTACACCGGAGGGAATAAACCGGGCTTTCCTGTCGCTCCCGGAACAATGGGTAAACAACGCAGAAGCGGATTCGCTCATCTTCTCCGACAAGGACATTCTGGCAATTGTCGAGCGGGACGGTATTCAGTTTGAAGGGACATTCCATTCCGGCAAGGATTCTATTCGGGCAAAAGTGACAACGTACGGGAAAACCCGGGAATTCAATCTTGGCAAGGTCGACAGTCTGCAACCTCTCTACTTCCCACAAAATCCCCGTCCCCCCTATCCTTACCGTTCCGAAGACATCACCTATACCTCGTGCGACTCCATACAGGTAGCGGGGACGTTGACCGTTCCGCGAGGGAAAGGACCTTTCCCGGCAGCGATTATCGTATCCGGCACCGGAAAGCAAGACCGTGACGGCACGTTCTCCGGTCACAAACCTTTCTTTCGCGTGGCCGATGAATTGACGAGGCGGGGATTTATTGTCCTGCGGACAGACGACCGGGGAACGGGACAGACAAACGGCATGTATGAAATGGCTACCACGAAAGATTTTGCCCGTGACGCGCAAGCAGGCATCGATTACTTGAAAACACGTCCCGAAACCGACAAAGAACGTATCGGGGTTATCGGGCACAGCGAAGGCGGTCAAGTGGCATTTATACTTGGGGCAGAATCTCCCGATGTTTCATTCGTGGTTTCCCTCGCGGGTGTCGGCGTGGACGGTTTGCAGATTCTGGAATTGCAGAATAAAGCGATTCTTGAAACCACCCCGGGCATCACTTCCGCGCAAGTGGGACAGTTTATGGATTTATTCAACACTCTTTTTCAAACGGTACATTCCGTTCCTCTCGAGCAGCCTCTTGAACGCCCCCTGCGTGCCGCTTTCGACAATTGGATATCCCGTCAGGACAAGGCGACTCTCGAAGCCGTAAACCTCACCGGCGGCAGGGAAGAATCCTTTTTCAGCCGATACCTTTATCAGGCACAAAGTCGCTGGTACCGTGAAATGGTGCAATACAATCCTGCCGATTATATCCCGAGGATTACTTGTCCCGTGCTGGCACTCAACGGCGACCGGGATATCATGGTTCCCTCTGACGAGAACCTTGCTTCGATAAAAAAACTGTTGGATGAAGGTGGCAATACCCGCTATAAAATCGTGGAACTCCCCGGCTTGAATCATATGTTCCAACGCTGTGTTACCGGAACACGGGAAGAAATACCCGATCTTGAAGATGTATTCTCGGAAGAAGCCTTACAAATACTGGGTGACTGGTTGGAAACCAATAAATAATAAAAACGGGAGAGTCGGTAACACTCTCCCGTTTCTATTCATTTCGTTTATTCCGCCTTTAATGTTTCTATCACGAAGCTAACCTCCTCCGCCAAAGCAGAGGGGCTACCCATGTACCCGCCCACGCTCCAACGCAGGTTTCCCTCTCCGTCAATAATCATCTTGTGGGGAATACCGGAGAATTTAAACGCCTTGCAATACGCGTCGTAAACAGCCGACCGAGTACCCGTTTGGGGATTCACGTTATCGACAAGCACGTCAAGAGAATAATTTTTCTCTTTCAGAAATTCCCTGATCTTCTGCCGGAAATCGGCTTTTGTTTCCATCGTGGCGATAAAATAGAAAGCCACGTCAGGATCATTCTTGTACTTGTTCTCCGCCATCTGCATTCCCGGCAAAGATGCTTTACAGGGAGCGCACCACGTTGCCCAGAAGTCCAACACGATAATCTTTCCTTTCATCTTGGAAAGATCAACCTTTTTCCCGTCCAAATCTTCCAAGGCATAAAGCGTGATCTTTTCTTTAATCATCGACTCTTTCAAATGCGCCTGCATCTCCTGCTGCTTTTCCCGTGACTTCAAAGAATTGACGTAAGCATCAAAATCCTTGTCATTCTTGTGTGTCTTCAAGTAATCGGCACGCAAAATATCCAACATTCCGGGAGTCACGGCATCTTCCCGAACCCCGGTAATGATAGTCGGGATCACGAGCGAGGAATAATCATTCTTCTGCAACAACTGCACGTACAGTTCGTTGTAAACGGCTGACTTGTAAGCGTAAATATCCTTTATCTCCTCCATCAGTTCCAAGGCTTCGGCAGGTGACCCGGTGGCAGCCAGCACGGAAGCATGGGCAAGAATCATGTCTTTTCCCCTGGCGAGCAGTTGCTGTTTCCATTCCCGGTCGGAATACACCCGGGCAGAACCCTCGCAGGGACGGGTCATCACCTCGTCATAGATCAACTTCGCGAAAGGCAATACCTGTTCCGGCGTCCGCTGGTTCGTGCTCAAAGGTACTTGTACCATATGCCAGTAGAAGGTGAGCAACAAATTCTGGGGCACATCATGAATATACTTGTACAACTGGCTGTAATCGTCCTTCTTGATAATAGGCTGATAAACCACCGATTGGAATATCTTACCAAGGTACATACCGGTCATTTCCGTTTCCGTGTCTCGGAATTTCTCCACAGGAAAACGCTTCAGAAATGCCTCGAACTCGGGCGTCTTCGCGTCCGGATCGCTAATTCTGAATATACGCCATATCTCCCGGTCACGAGCGAGAATCCCGTCAGGGTATTCCTTTAATATACGCTGTTCCACAACGGCGGCAACCGCTGTATCCTTAACGATATTCCGGGCAACTTCCAATGCTTTCAAGAGGGTTTCCTCGTCCACCTCGGGCAAGTTCACGATAAAATTCACATCGCTCAACATCTGCTCGTGTTTCTCTCCCGGCATCATTTGATTCAATAACTTGGCAGCGTAATAAAACACGTACCGCCGTGCTCCCGGATCTTTCAGTAACTGTTGATTAAGCCAGAAACGCATCACGTCATCATCAATATAAGCCTCTTCCTCGCAATAACCGGGTAACGATTCCAACTTCTTGTTGCGCAGCATACCCCACCCGACGTACGACGTGGGCAAGTTCCGCCCGTCCCGGTCGAAAGTCATCGTGGCATAAGTCGCGCGTCCGCCCGAATCCTGCTTGTCACCCGCGTAAAATTTACATACCACCAACGCGCACCGGTCAGGAATCATGCAAGTAGCCTCCCAAGCCGTGTCGTTTTTCACCAGATTCAAGTCTTCCGCCTCCCAGCGTAGATCCTGCCAGTAATAGACCGTCCCGTGAACAGTCTCTTCCCCGGCAAGCGAAGTCAACGAGTTATCATACGTGAACTTCACCTCCTGCCCCACGACAGGCACTAGCGGAATAATATGAAACGGTCTGCGATTTTGCGCACTCAAAGCGCACGAGATAAACAGAAGTACCACGATACTTCCTAACAATGTGATTTTTTTCATACAATACGAATTATAATTAAGTCTATAAAGTCCATAAGGTCTATAAAGTCTATAAAGTCATCGTGTCCTTCGGAGTCCATGGACTTTCGACTTTATGGACATTACAGACCTTACAGACTCTTTATTCTATCTGCCCGATCTCCGGGTTTTCCTCCAAGTACAACTCGCCCATCGGGAACGTGTAGCGTACCGCACCGGGTTGTAAAGTATAAGTAGTACCTTTAAACACGCGGGTAACGGTCTGTGTCGGGAAATCGGGATCGTTCGCCAGACGGCGTTGATCCATCCAGCGCAACCCGCGACACATCAACTCTTTCCGTCGCTCTTGCAACACGTGTCCCAAAGCCTCGGTCGCGGTCGCAGCACTTAACGTATAGTACTCGTCCGGGGAGAAACGATATTCCCGCAGAGTGTTCAGGATATTCATCGCCTCCGTCGTCTTTCCCTCGCGAGCCCAACACTCCGCTTCAATCAACATCATTTCCGGCACAGAGGGACCCATGCTACGGGATTCATACTTCGGGTAACTACTATTATACAAATGATTCTTGAAATAGATCCGTCCCGTGTACTCCACGCCTAACTCGGACATCGGTCTGGTGAAATACAAGTAACGCAGGTCATAATCCCGGTCAAACAAGTTCAACAAACCATCACTCAACACGAGATCAACGGCACTATAAGAAGTTAACGAGAAAGTCGTTCTCGGCATCTTGGCAAGTATCACTTCCTTGTCCTTCAAGTTTTCCGGGTAAGTTACCGCATCACCGATATAAAGATTCAGATTCTCCAGTCCACTCTGCAACTTCAACGCTTCCACGGCATTAGCCTTTGCCTCCGTGTAATTCCCCATCAGCAAATAAGCCCTCGCTTTCAAGGCGTAAACGGCACATTTACTCGGGTAGAAATTGAACTGCGGTACGTCCGGCAGATACTCGAAAGCATCGTTCAAATCACTGATAATCTGCTCGTATACCCTCTCCACGGACGCACGGGGCAAAGAACCCTCCACGCGGGGAGTCGTCAATAAAGGCACCCCCTGATCGGTCGCAGCAGTCGCAGTGTTATAGGGCTTACCGTACACGTTCACCAATGCCAGATAAGCATCGGCACGATGCACGAGCGCCTCGGCACGAATCGATAGTTTCTCTGCCTGCGTTCCGTTTTTACTACCCATCACCTCATCGATCACCACGTTACAATTATAAATCACTTGATAAACGGCATTCATCTCCTGATCATTTTCCGACTGACTGTAAATCTCGTCCGCCCACGTGTATATCGGGATAAACTTATCCGTTTCGTATACAGCGTTCTGCTGCGTTTCATCGGACATATTGATGTCGTCCGAAGCCACATCATGGTACGCGAGCGTGTACTTGAAATTCTCCGTGTTATTCATCAGGTAACGGTAATTCACCGTTTCCTCCGGGATCAATTTCCCCTTCGTCTTGATATCCACCCAATCCGAGCAAGCGGAAAGCGAACAGGAAAGCCCGACAACCAAACTCAATAATATATTCTTGTTCATATCGTTCATGCTTTAGAAGTTAAGGTTTAACGAGAAATTATAAGACGGCGTGGGTGACATGGTCAAGTTACGACTGTTCGGGATAAAGTCGGGGTCGATACCCGCATTATTCTTCTTCCAGATCATCCCCACGTTGTTTGCGCTGAAACCGACAGACCCGCTATTGATCATGAGTTTATTCAACCACTTGGACGGGATATTATAAGTCAATGAAATCTCTCTCAACCTGATATGATCTCCTTTCTCGATATGTATATCCGCACCTCGGTAGCGCACGAAACTATTCGCATTCGTTCCGATACGGGGCACGTTTGTAGTCGCTTCATCGCCTGCCTCTCGCCACCGTTTTGCCATATCCTCGTTAATCTCGTAATACGTGTTTCTCCCCCCTGCCTGTTGGGCGATCGTCGGTTTCTGGAAGATATATCCCAGTTTATAAGTTATACCCACGTAAAGCGACACCCCTTTATACGAGAAGGTATTGAAGAACCCGCCAAAATACTTGGGAGTCAAAGTTCCCACGTACACGAGGTCATCATTTGTCACGTTCTCTGTCGATTTGACGATCTCCCCGTCCGCATTGTACACTTGTGAATCCCCGTTCTCGTCCAGACCTGCCCAACGGTAAGCCCAGAAGTTGCTCATGTTATACCCTTCCAACATGCGACCGCTACCGCCACCACTGGAGTAGAAATAAGACGACATCTCGTAAGGCGAAGATTTCACCTCGTTCGTGTTATAGGAGTATGTGAGGCTTGCCTCATACCTGAAATCTCCTTTCTGTACGATAGTCCCGTTCAACGCCACATCCAAACCTTTACCGTTTACTTTTGCCGCGTTACGGGAAAGCGTGTACATCGACGAGGCGTTTGCCCCGAATATCGGGTTAATCACGTAATCCGCGAATAAATCCCTCGAATATTTGCGATACAATTCGATAGAACCGGAAAGCCTGTTATTCAGCACGGCAAAGTCCAAACCAAAATTCAACACGCCTGTTTTCTCCCAACGCACGGAAGGATTCGCCGCAAAGTTAATACTGGAAGAAGGCAATTGCGTGTACCCGTCATTACCCGTCGTCAAGGATATCTGCGTGAACGGATACTGATTCTGGTCAATATTCCCGTTATACCCGTAGGTGGCACGGAAAGTCAACTTGTTCAACCATCCCGCGTTATCCAATATGAAATCCTCTCTGCCGATATGCCATGCCAACCCGGTCGACCACATCGGGGTAGCCCGGTATTTCCGGTCAACACCGAAATTATTGTAGTCGTCATATCTCACGCTACCTGTCAACACGTATTTACTCATCAACGTGTACGACACATTCCCGTAATATGACAGGAAACGGCGTTGCAAATCCTGTTCCGGGCTGCCCTCGTTCAAGTAAGAAGTCCACCCCCATATATTCGTGTAGGGATTCGTTATCTGGGAAGCCGACTGCAAGGTCTGTCCGTTGTAACCGTAATACCACGCGCTGCTCTGCCACATTCTGGTTTCGCGGAATTCCATCCCCGCCAACGCGGATATTTGATGAATCTCGTCAATCGTGTTATTGTAATTCAATTGCCCCCGCAAACTATAATTCCGGGAATCCGTGTGAGAAAGGTTCAACAATCCGCCATCGGGAAGCCCGTGTGTCAATTCACCCGTACTCTCGTTATATCGCGTGGCATAATTATACCTGTCACGTGAAGCGTAAGTATCCTCGTTCTCGAGATTTCTGGTTCTCGCGTTCGTTTTCTCGTACATGAACGATCCGTCCAACGCCAATCCCTTCACGCCCGGAACCGGAATATTCAATCCCATTGTCAGCGAAACAGCTTGCTCCTTCCGCGTATTATCCATGTTATCCAACTCGTCAAGATAATTATACTTCCAGTTCTTGTATCCCTGTTCCTCTTTCTCCTTCACGAAATCCTCTTCATACCGGTAATAATCCACCCGGTTGCCATTATCATCCACGAGTTGATTATACGGCATCAAAGGCAGTATACCCAGCGACGCCTGCATCGCGGAAAGCCCCAGACCGTTGTTCTTGATATTGATCAACGAAGCCCTCAAACCCGTGGTCAGTGTCGCCCAATTCATAATCTTGAAATTCAAATTGGAAGTCAACGTGAAACGGTCACCTTGTTCGCCTTTCGTGTTTGACTGTTCATTAGCGTAAGAAGCCGACAAGAAATAAGACATCTGCTCGGAAGCCCCGCTGAATGACAGGTTATACTGTTGCGAGAAAGCCGGTTGCAATAGATACTTTTTCACGTCACGGTATGACTTGCGGCTTGCCAATTTCTCCAACTGTGCATCCGCATCCGCTTGAGTAATCACGCCGTCCTTGGCATCCAGCAAAATCTTCGCCGCATCCGAGATAGCGTATCCCGCCCCCCATGCCGAACTTACCGGGCGAGTGATATAACCTTTCTCCACCATCTCCCGCTCGTAATCAATCATCTCCGCCGAATTCATCACGGGCAACGAACTGAAACGCGGTGAACCCGATGTCATGATATTCATCCCGAAACTCACCGCCGTACCCGGTCTGCCGTTTTTCTTTCCTTTTTTCGTTTCGATAACGATCACCCCGTTAGCTGCGCGGGCACCCCAGATAGAAGCAGCGGCCGCATCTTTCAGGAAAGTGATCGACTCCACGTCATTCGGGTTCAGACCTTTCAATTCCATATCTGTCGGGAATCCGTCAACAACAAGCAACGGGCGAGCCATCGCATCCGAGAAACTGCTTCTTCCCCGGATATTCATCGAAATATTGTTCTGTTCCTCCAGTTGCCCGTCCGAACGGTTAGACCCGTACAGGAATGTCATGTCCGAATTTTTGATATCCACATACACGCCGGGGACTACACCTTCCAAACGGTTCAGTATATTCGGGCTGGGACGTTTCTCCAATTCCTTGGCAGTAACCACGCCGAATGATCCCGTGGCACGCTCTTTAGGCAAGCGGGTATATCCCGTCGATACCACGACCACCTCGTCCAGCGACTCGGTAGCTTCTTTCATCTGCACCGTGACCGGCGTGTCGTCACTCACGGCCATCATCCGGGACTCGAAGCCAATCATCGTGAAAAGCAAGGTATCGCCTTTGCTGCACAATGCCAAGAACTTCCCATCCACGTCAGACACGAAACCAACCGTCGTCCCCTTGATTAAAATATTCACGCCGGGCAAGGGTAATCCCTTCTCGTCGGTCACCTTACCGGAAACCCTCAAATCGTTCCTTCCCGTCTGGGCGGTCACCCGTGCGGGAGATATCACCACCGTGTTATCCACGATCGAGAAAGTCAAACCGGTTCCCCGCAAACAATATTCAAGTACCGTCTTCACGTCCGTGTTCGTGAAATCGGGATTCAAATTCACGATAGTACCCACCTTCGCATCATTGTACAAGAAGGTCAAGTTCGTCTGTTTCTGTATCTCTTTAGCTATTCCCGTGAACGTGCTGTTCTGCATCTTTATCGTCACGTTCTGTGCCGTAACGGCGAACGACGACAAGAAGAGGAAAACAACCGTCAATTTCATCATCAGTTGGTTTTTTAATAACCATAAACCTCCCGGAAGAGACTTATTCTGGTTCTTCTTCATAACGTAAATTATTAATTTTAAATGGTTCACACTCTCGTTCCCCCGTGGCCATCGGGGCAACTCTACTCAGTAGTTATATAGACATCATTTCCTTTAATCTCGAACCGTACATCTCCTGTCAGTCCCAACATTTCCACCACACGGGAGAAATTATCGTATCGTCTTAAATCACCCGATAAAGAAATCCGTTTCGCCTCCTCGTCCTTGAACACTACCCGGATATCGTACCATCGTTCCAACGTTCGCATGATCTCTTCCAGCGGTCGTCGCACGAACACGAATCGTCCGTCTTTCCAACTGGTAAAATCCCGTACCTCCACCTCCCGTTTCACCATATTACCCGACAAAGCATCCACTTCCACCTGTTCGCCCGGTTTTATGCTTATCGTGTTGTCGCCCCCCGTGATACATACCGAACCCTCGGCAAGCGTCGTCAAGGAGTGTCCCTCTTCGGGATAAGCCCGCACGTTGAACGACGTTCCCAGCACCGTCACCGCCGAACTCATGAATTGCACGATAAACGGCTTCTTGGCATCCTTCGCTACCTCGAAGTACGCCTCTCCCTGCACGAACACCCTTCGTTCCTTCGTCCCGAAAGCTACCGGGTACTGGATTGAAGTCGCCGAGTTCAGCCACACTTTCGTCCCGTCGGACAACGTCAGGCAGAACTCCCCGCCCCGCGGTATTTCCAGTTTATTATACACGAGAGCGCTGTTCCCAGAAATACCCGCATAAGTCAGCCCCGACGTCGAGGCATCGATCCGCGTGCCGTCCGCGATAATCGTGCTGTCGGAATACTCCTGTCCCAACATGATCGTGTTCCCATCGCCCGTCGTCAACACCGCCTTGCTCGTTCCCGGCAAAATGGTCGCGGCGGTGGCATAATCCGTCACGGGCACGCTCTCTTTCCCGAGACCGATATAAAGTACAATCGCTATCGTGAGCGGTAGAACAACAGCCGCCACACGAGCCGCACGAAACAACAGCCTCCTCGAGCGGCGTTGTTGGTATTTCCTTTGTAAAAAACGCCCGTAAGCAACACGAGAATCGAACGTTTCCCACAATTCCGTCCCGTCAGTATAAAAGCTTCCTGAGGTCATTTTTTGAAAAGCCGCCTCGTTATCACGTGACGCTTGCCGCCAGTCGGAAAGTATCTTTTCCTCCTGCCCGGACAATTCGCCCCGCAGACTCTTCCTTATCAATCGTGCTATTTCAAATGCCTCTTTCATTTCTTTATCTGTTTACGGACTAAAAACAACCGAGTGGCAAAAAAGTGTCACCGAAATGTCATTTTCCCGCGATTTTAACAATTGGATAGAATCAAAAGGATAGCCGTGATATCGCTTAATCTATTCTTTAAGAATTGCTTACCACGCTTTTTATGAGATTTCACCGAGTCAATCGAAAGATTCAATTTTTCCGCTATCTCCGCGTTATCGAACCCCTCCATGACCAGTTGAAATACTTTGCCCGTCTGCTCCGGCAAGTCTTCGATCGCCTCCGAAAGCAACATTAATAACTCCTGCTCCACGATCTGGTTGAAAAAGAAGGTTGTCTTCTCCTTCTCGTCCATCAAAGACACGTACTCTTGTTCAATACGAACGTGTTTCAAGTAATTCAGACACTGGTTCTTCGTCACCAGATACAAGTAAGATTTCAAGGCAACCACCGCCTCGAATGTCGGCTTGTCCGTGTATAATTTGAAGAAAATTTCCTGCACGATGTCTTCCGCCGCAGCCGCGTCATTCACGAACCCCGTGGCAAAAGCACAGAGTGGGGCATAATATTTCTCGAACAGCACCTTGTAAGCACCGTCTTCCCCAGCCTTCAATCCCCGCAGCCATTCTATTTCTTCCCGTTCTGACATAAATTTATTCGTGTCCTGTACATCGTTTGGATTTACAAATATAAAGAAAGAATTTTGATTCCCCGCCCTACTTGTCCCAAAAAACGATTAAAACGATATCCGACTCACGAGGTATTTGATCTTGTACCACTCCTCCTGTAAAACGGCAAACCTCTTTACCTAGCTCTCTAATCACATTCTGTAACACTCCCATAATCTTTTGTAATTTTTAATTGTATTCCAAAAGTACATCCCGGAACGCCCTTTACCAACCAAATTATCCGAATGCCCCGATTTATCATCTGAATCCCCGGAAAATTTATCTAAACAAAACTTCCCTTGAAAGGTCACCTCACAAGAACGATTAACTACTCTTATCTTCTATATCCCTTCATTCTATTGCACCTTCTTCTTGCGCTTTAATTCCCAGAACAGGAAACACCCGAACACCTCTTCCCGGTAAAGTGGACTCACGGGCAACACCCGATCTGCAATGCAGATCGCCTTACCTATAAATCCCTCCACTTCCCGAAGATTCACGATATAACTCCGGTGAATCCGGCGGAACATATCCCTCGGCAACCAAGGTTCCACCACTAAAAGAGGATAGGCGATCGAAAGCCGGGGCTTATCCCGACGATAAATATAACTATAACACCCCGAAGCCTCCACGTACAAGACTTCCGAGTAAAAACACTTCTCCATACGTTCTCCCTGACGTACAAAAAAACAATCTCCCACGAGACGTTGCGATTGATCATTCGTTTCTTTCATAACTTCCTGATTTTATATCTCGCGAAATGACCTTTTCACCTGCAAACGCCCCATGTGGCGAAACTCTAAAAAACAAAAAGGGTATAACAAAAGCATTTACAACTTTCGTTATACCCTCTGACGGGAAAAACATCAACTTAAAAGTTACTTCAGAATCACATCCGTCCAATCTATTCTATACACACGTTCCATACCTTCACGCTCTACTTTCATGAACTGATAACTCACAACAAACTTTTTCTCAAAACCGCACGTTCTATCTTGCAGAACTTTTCCTAGTTCATGCCACCATATTCATTTAAGAACAAACGAACTTTTGAGGCGTAGAAGCCTCCTTCTTTCTTTTTATTGTTCATGATCCACCATGTTTTTTAATTCGTAGCGAAACTATCGATTCGGATGATGCCAATCAATACGACCTAAAGTGACAACTTACCATTCTATTCATCGCTTTGTAAGTGATCACTCAAGTTCAACACTCGCTATCCTTGGCTCAAAGCAGCAGTTCGGACGAACACAGACAATTCGAACGCCACTTGCACGCTGTGGTCCCACCTTCATAAAAGTCGCGATCACGCTTGTCTTACCATGAAGACCAAGAGGTCCAATATTTGCTTCATTCACACGTCTTGTGATTTCCTGTTCCATCTCACTTTGAAAATCATATCTACCATCCACTTGTGCCTGAAGCATCATAGATGTAGCCTCAAAATGACTCCTCCCAACACCTACAGCCAATGTACACGGTGAACACCCAAGCTGAGCAACAGCTTCTGTCGCCCAACTCACGATTTCATCCAACACCACCCGCGTATTGTGCTTATGGAATACTCGATAGGTTTTTGCTCTAATCGCAGGACCGCCACCAAACATCAGAATATGCAATCTGACAACATTGTCTTGACAACGTCGGAGCAATATCGGGGCTGGCTCCACTCCGGCACTATCCGGATTCAGGCCACCAGACTGGTCAATTCTATGACTGTCATCTCCCATAATGCCCATGGGTCGTCCTGGAAGTTTACGCAGACCTTCAGCTATTCCTTCCCTAATAGCGTCTAACATCCGACCTGTCACTGCCACATCCCGGCCAACTTCCAGTACCATATGTGGAATGCCGGTATCATCACAGAGCGGACAATGATTTTTCTCCGCAGCTTCCGCATTTGCAAGTATGGTCTCCAAAACCCACTTAGCTTTCTTATTATCTTCCGATATAATTGCTCTTTTATAAGCTTCCTTTTTATCCTCACGAAAAGTAGAGCCAGCCTCTACAATGGTTTCGCAAACAAGTGAAACTATCTCCTCAAAACTCTTATTCATAGATGCTCCTCCCATGTGCTGCCGCAATAATAGCCGGATATCGTACAACCTTCAATTGATATAACGCTTCCATACCAAGTTGTGGAAAAGCCACTAATTTTTGTTCAATGGTTTTATCTGCAAGCAAAGCTGTCACGGGTGGAATAACCGCATAAACAGCATTATACTTATTTAGGGCTTCCACCGTTTCCTTATGGATCGCTCCCTTTCCAAGATGCAATTTGATTCCTGCTTTACTTAGCGGCTCAATACTACTCTCAATCTCTAATTTATTACTGGATGTCGGTCCGACACCAGCAGGACTAACCGCTGTATGAAAGATGACATTTCCCGGTAGAGAAACACCAAGTTCATTTATTTTGCCCTCTTTTACCATTTCTACTACCATAGGTAATACAGCGTCGCGACCACAGAGTATATAACCTGTAATAGTAACAGTATCTCCAATTTGCAAGCCGGCCGCAACCTCTTCTGCGATAGGTGTATGTATTTCAATATTCATAATATTCTTCTATCGCATTACTCGTTTACAGCAAACAACTTAACATAAGCGCTTTCATTCTCAATAACGCCAAAAGCACGTGCTCTATTGTAAACCTTCTTCGCCCAATTAGTATGCGGCTTGATTTCATTCATCTTATTGCCGCCAAAACCCTTTACTACACCACCTCCCGTACCGAGAATTTGACAGGCATCATCGTACTCTTCTTTCGTTACCGCCATCAGCGCGTTAACAAACTTCACATGGGTGGGGTGAATAACAGTACGTCCAACGAATCCATTCGCTTTATCCAGAATGACCTCCCGAAGCAGTCCATCGATTTCATTATTTACGATGGGTAAACGCTTCATCAGATAATCTTCAATGCCATGATGTGGGAGTTCCTCAAACATCAATTCCTTTGGAACACGGAAAAACTCCCAGACCGGACCCGAAATTACATAATCATTGTTACGTCCACAAACGTTGATGATATCCGACAAGCATTCACGTACCATCATGATGTCATAAATTGAATAATCAACACCACGACGCACACCAAAAACGGAACTAAAGTCCGTTCCCCCAACACGAACCTGCAACACCAAGTCTCGGTACTTGTCTAAAATCTTTTTAATACCTATCAACTCAGGCATACGGGTTTCTTTGTAGGCAACCTCAGCATCCTCAATAATCGGCAAGCCATAAAGGATCTCATCAAAACGGTCATTCAGATCTTGCAGATATACATAATATTCGTAACCATTCTCTGCGGTAAATTTCGGGAAATTAATACCACACAATGACTTAACCTCCTGTTTCGTCAGTTTTTCCCCAAACGCTTTGAACTGAGCGAGGTTACGAATACGGACAAAAATCAACGGGACCTTATCGACATCCAGCGTTCCATTTTCCACAGCTTCTGTTACCGTTGCCAACAAATAATGAACATTCTTCATAGCCTCCGGAACTTTTTCTTCCGGGCAAGCATCCTCGAAACATAGAACTATGGTTGTCAAGCCAGGTATCGAGTTATTTAATATTTTTGGAGTAAAATCTTTAAAACCCGGCATATACATAGTTGCGCCAAGGCAATACTGAAGCAACTCTCGGTCAGTATATTTATTAAAAGGCTCAGGTTCCACGACAAACTTGAAACCCGGATTATACCTATGATGTCTCATGATTATTTTCTTCCTTTACTATCTATCAGAATAATGTTTTGACATTGATTCCGGACAATGTATGCAGACTTTTCAATCTATCAGAACTCAATCTTAAAGCAGACTACCTCTCGGAGACCAAACTGCTTCCGGATAATACTCATCAATCATGCGCTTCACTAGACTGCACTGTTTTGCACGCTTACGCGCATCATCCTCGGTACTGTTCCAACTATGAGTCGCAGCCACGGAACCTCCGGTCTTAAGGTAAATCGGTGCGGCAATACGGATCATTTCCGGTACCTCATAATGACGGATAAAACCACCTGTGGACTTCGGATTTTCGGTATGAATGTCGATTGGGCAGTCCACCGCCTGGCGCATAGCAGCCAACATTTGGAGCTGGATGTCACGAACAGGATTTATAGAGTCTGCACCAATACTCTCCAACAGTTTTGCGGAACAGGGATTTCCGTGTCCCGTATGGGCAGATATCTTAAAGTGACAGTCTGCGGGAATCTCTCCCGCTTTGCGCATTTCGTTCAATACCCACAAGCATCCTTCATCATAAACCAAGAAACCGCGGCATCCTAGACGGGCGGCGCGTTTCACATCCTCTATGGCACGGACAATCTGCTCCTGACCACGCAGACGATACCCCATACGCACACCTTCCTCCGTATGCACCGATGCTGATGTATCCGTGGTTGCTCGAGGACCGATGGCAAGAATCAGATCGGTCTGCCATTTGTGAGCAAGCTCCACCATCTTACAGATTTCCTCATCAGTTAAACGCATAATACCCTGTGTCTGTGTTACACGGTGCAGATACAGCCCGTACCCATCCATCGCCTCCAGAAGAGCCTGCATTACCTTCGGGCCTTGAATCCCGGGGACTTCAAAGCGGTATTGTCCGCCATCAACGAAACGTTTTTCAGAAGTCGGCAAATCATATGCATCCCCTCCAGGAAGCCCGATTGACTTCAGAAATTCTCTTGTTTTTTCCATACTGTTCATAATCACATTTCTTTCTCCCGATTAAAACGGGACTCTATTTTATTTCTCACTGTAATTCTTCATTTATTCAGATCATCTATCAGAGCATCAATCACTTCCCGGTGGTCAAATACAATCGGAGGCAATTTCCTACTCAACCCCTTATGAATTCGACAGTCAATGAAAGATGCTTTACCACAATCACGTAGAACATCCAAAGCCTCCACCAATTCCACTTCCGTTGTTACAGAATGTCCGACTGTCGCATAACCACACGCTTCCGCTATTTTTGTAAAGTCAACCTTATGACCGGCAGATGGTTGTCCTCCCACAGATTCATGCGCTCCATTATTCAATACAATATGCATAAAGTTTGGAACATCAAGTTTGCAGACCATTGTCATCGCACCCATATGCATCATGCAGGCGCTATCACCATCCAAAGCAACAACTTTCCGTCCGGGTTTCTCCAATGCAATCCCAAGCGCAACAGAACTCACGTGCCCCATAGAACCGACATTCAGAAAATCATGCTCTTTTGTTTCGCATCTCTTTTCTCGCAAGAAAAACAGTTCTCTGGTTGCTCTTCCTGTCGTTGCAGAATAGATGGCATCTCCCGGCATATTGTTCAAAATGATTTCCATTGCCTCTTCCCTGCTCATCGGATAAGTATTGTCCACGTTATTCGGCTTATCGCTCGCCGCCATGACACCCTTCGGTGCAATCAAACCGTAAGGCTGTCGAGTTTCCTTACAATATTTGACCGCTTTCTCCACAGTCTTAGCAAACTTATCATCATCATCCTCAAGGATGGTGTAAGGGATATGCATGATTTCCAGCAGTTCAGGTGTAATCTCCCCCTGTAATTTATGCTGCGGATGATTCGGCTCAGTGTTTCCCTGCCCACGCCAGCCGACGAGCAAAAGCATGGGAACAGCATACACATCCTTATCCACAAGACTTGCCAGAGGATTCACCGTATTTCCCAGCCCACTGTTCTGCATATAGACAAGCGAAATCTCTTTACTTGCGAAATAATGCCCGGAGGCAATACCAACCGCATTCCCTTCATTGGCAGCAATAATATTCCTGCTTCCACAATTATTTAGGGCATAGTTGCAAAAACCGTTCAAATAAGAATCCGGCACACCTGTGAAGAAAGTAACACCATGCTTTGCTAACTCTTCAAATACTCTTTCTTGATTCAACATTATTTTTTCTCTCCTCCTACAGAGCCTTTACCTTTATACAAAGTGAAGTATTCGGGACTGTCCGCCTTACTGGTCTGCCACGCTTTTTCAAAGGCATCTACAATAGAATCCGGCAAGGAACCCGCTTTCACCGTTTCCATATTCTGTTTCAAATGATTCAACTTGGATGCACCTATAATAATCGCGTCTCCGCGTTCTGCACTCAACATAGAATGATAAGCAAGCCAACGATAAGTTGCTTCAATAATAGTAATACCCTCTTTCTCACAGGATGATTTGATAATTTCTACAGCGTCAAAATAGCTCTTTTTCCAGTAACGCTTCTGATAGTTAGGACGATGAGTGAAGCGCCCATCTGTCGGAGTGTCTTCATATCTTCCATAACGTCCCGTGAGCAATCCACCTGCCATCGGATTATAGGCATAGAAGCGTATTCCAAAATGATGCAGGCATGCGTTCAATTCAGTTTCCGCTTTTCTGGTCAAAGGGTTGTAAATGCCCTCGAACACGGTCGGCGATACCCAACCGTTTTTATCGCATATCCGCCATACATCCGCAACCATCCATGCGGGAAAATTGGAAAGTCCCAACTCTCTGAATTTTCCTTCTCGATAGAGATTATTACAGGCCTCCAAAACGTTTTCCACCGATGTTGCAGGATCGGGGAAATGAAGATAGAAAGTATCTACTGCAGGAACCCCTAATCTTTTCAACGACTCGTTCAATTGAATATAGGCAGCTTCTCCGTCCAACTTACCGGTAATCCGAGGATTCACTTTTGTTGAAATTTTATACGGGTTGCGGAGTCTAGGCAGAACCTCTCCCAACAGCTTTTCACACTTCCCTTCGTTGTAGACGTATGCCGTATCAAGCTCCTCATATCCCGCATCCAGAAACATCTCAACAAACTCACCCACATTCGGAGCAAATACGGACTCTCCGAATGTCATTGTTCCAAGTACTAACTTCATTTTATACCTCCTTTTATGATTTTCATAACCTTCCGAACTTTCGTTCCTTCAGTATTAACCAACTGATACACTTCATCACCAGAAAGTCACTTTCCTTATAAATATCTATACTAATTTTTTAATATAATTAAATGCCCAAATCCGCTCCGTCCGTTTCATTCCAAAAATCAATATGCACATCAATGCGTAAAAAAAAGACGTAGCCATATAAAGCACAACTTTAGAAAATTCCTCGTTTTCTGTCATACGAATCAAGAAGAGTGGAATAAAAGCAAACAAAGAAGATATACCAATCGGATATAAGACTTCTCTAAAATAACAACGATAGGAAATAGATATTTTACTCAAAACAATCCAAATTCGTATGCCCTGTGTTAAAAGTTCAACAAAAAGGTAGATACACATGACCATTTCTGGAGAAATATGATAAAATTTCAATGCCAGATAAGCAATAGGAACAGTCAATAAAAGAAAAGTCCCTTCATATATTTGAAACCTCTTTATATCCCCCGTCGCATGAATTGCATCAATCATTGCACCGCGTAAAGGCCATAACAGTGCAACAGCAAACATTATACGTACAAAACCGGCAGTATATTCAGGCACATCTTCTAACCATATCTTTAATATTGGATTTATGCACAATGTAAGTGGCAAAACGATTAATAGCATCAAAAAAAAACCATACTTTGAAGACATCATAATCAATTTATGCATATACAACATATCAGATACGGCATATGATTTTACAATCTGAGGTCTTACCGCTGTTTGAAAATTCTGCACAAAAGCAACAACAGCGGCTTCTACTTGAATAGCAATAGCTCGTGCTGCATTGACTACAGGGCCAAAAAAAAGATTTAAGAGTATATTAATACCCTGCGTATATCCCACAATCGCAAAACTCCCATTTAATGTCCATCCCACGTAAGCAAAGATCTTTTTTACCCATTGTACATTCCAAACCAACTTAACCTTGCACTCCGGGAAATGAGTAGAACAATAATAGCCATATACTATCCGTATTAAAAGTTGAACGACAAATAGAAGTACGGCATATGCGATCAATTTATCCTGAGCCGTATAAATCAAAGCCCATGCTATTAACAACTTCAAAAACACCTCTATTATAGAAATATAAGCAAAAGCACCCATCCGCTCATGCGCAATTATCAAAGCATTATACGGTATATTTACAAAAGTGATAACTGCAATTAAAATAGAACTATGATACACCCATAAAGCAGCGGTCATTCTTTCTGCCGGTATAACCAATTTATTACATACAAACCACAAACCAACAGTTTCCCCTACAAGAACAAGAAGTCCGGCCAAAAGAAGATGAACACAAATCACGGTTGAAAAGACTTGTTTCAATTCTTCCTCATCGCCTTTTCCCAAAGCAAAGGTAATAAAACGAGTACTAGCTCTGGATAAAGTATTTACAATAATATTTAACATCGCTACTATACCTCCAACCACGTTATATATTCCAAAATCCTCAACACCCAGCACTCTCAACACCACACGTGAGGTGTAAAGGGACACTAACATTATCAGAAACGTCCGGATATATAAGAAAAATGTATTTTTAGCGATACGTTTATTATTTTTGGAAATACTATTAGAACCTACTACCATTACACTAAATAGAGTTTATAACAAGCTATCTCACATATCTATTATTCTTTGTCATGTAAACATTAACAAAAATAAAGATCAGCAAAAATGGCCCCCACGAATTAAAATACAAAAACTGTCCCCAAAAAGCATCGAATGTAGCTCTTGGAGCTTTAAATATTGCATCTATCATAAACAATCCAATCGCAATCCTCCATATATTTCCTCTATTTATCGCATTTTTTAATAACACACACAACAGAATACCATATATAACATTACCTAAGAATACTCCGATATAACCAAAATCAACATATAATTCCTCTATATAACAGGAACCATATCCCATACCCGTCAAATAGATAGCCGGATTAGCATTATACGACACGAAATCAGCAAGATACGTTCCAGACATTGCAGTTTCCAATGATTGCCGTCCAAATTCAAAGTTCAAATTTAAATTCAATAGATGATCAATCCAACTATCTTGTAACCACTTTAAAGTATTATATAATGAATAATAAGCATCAGGATCTAGCCTTGCCTCAAATAATTCTGTATATTTGATAACATTTATAGAGGTTCCTTGGCGAACAAAAAAACCTAGTAAAGGGGAATATGCAGAAGCTGTACCCACCACATGTTCTGATCTAATATATTCAAATAAATACATAGACATTAACAATATAGGAATTGATGCACCTATATAAATTAACTGTTTTTTACTAATCCAAGGCTTTCTTTCAGGATTAACAACATTTCGTAGCATCATATAAGCAAATATGATCAAGATTCCTGTCATAAAATAAATTCGTCTCCCTGTTCCTAGCGACAATAATAGGTAAAAAGAGTACATAATAATAACTATTTTAGCTTCTCTTTTGGCAGGCATTGTTGCAAGATACAAAAAGAATGCTGATGGAGCCATATAACCAAACACTCTTATAAGAGCAGGCACTCTACTCGAATATGATAAATAGTAACTAATATATCCATATTGAACAACATAGAGAATATTATCTAACAAGATAAGTATCCATAATGCATATGACACAAAAAATAAATATTTACTAACAGTTCTTACGTTCACGTAATAAGTGCTATTATAATCCACAGCACTAAAAACATGCCTATTTTCTTTTGTTTTATCTGCCAAAAAATATCCAAACATCAACCCTGTCAGCCCAATCAATAAAACTAAATCAGTATGTAATTCTATATCTTCTGAAAAATCGTAACCATACACATTAATGAATTTATCGAGTAACTGTCCACCTAATAGGAAAGTGAAGAAACAAATTAAAAATGAAAATAAAAAAATATTATTGTAAATATTCTTGACACAAAAATACATACCTAATAGAAACACCATGCAAGGAAGAATTATTACTACTGAATAATCTTTTACGGCAAGAATATATATCGAAATTAAAGAGAATGCTAAGCTAAATCGAAATATAGTATTAAATTTCACCCTGTCTACTTTTATCATTTCCACTTAATTAAAATTATGAAAATATTTTACTTCCATAAAACTTCAACAAATACCTCCAATATATAATGAAATATATATGATTACTCATTAACCAAACATAAGATTTCAAATATGAGGTATCATTCATCCTAGAAATAACAAAATTCAAATCTTCATCCAAAACTATCTCATACAACTCTTTTCTTAACATATCCTTACTTTTCTTTTTGGATACATTATTTAAAGCAACCAAAGAACGCTGCGTAAGCATCACTCCTAATCGTTTCTTAATTTCCTCATCATCAGGAAGTTTTTCTAACAATCCACAATATATTTCTTTCACTGAAGCCCAATAGTTTGGAACATATCTATGAGTTACAGAATTGTCTATTTCCATATAATGATAAAGAGGTTTATCTGCCAATAAATACAATCTCTTTACACGGAAATGAAGCTGTACAAACAAATAGTAATCTTCACTCCGAATCATCCCTTCTGCATATCGAATTTTAGGATTTTCCAAAGAATCTTTTAATATCATTCTTACCCATGAATAAGGAGGTATTCTTTTAGTAGATACATCACTAATCAAATCTATTGCTATTTTCTTGGCTTCTTCCCCTACATATAATCCAGAATCATATTTATATTCATGTTTTACAATAATGCCTGAATGCTCTTGATTATACCCACAGATAACCATTTCCGCATGACTAGTTTCCGCAGCACAAACCATTTCTTCAATCATATTACATTCAACATAATCATCTGCGTCCACGAAAGAAATGTATTTACCACTTGCACAATCTATTCCAGCATTACGAGCTGTAGCAGGTCCAGCGTTTTTCTGATTAATCAATAAAATTTGAGAGAATTTATCTTTATATGTTTCACAAATATTCCGGCTACTATCAACAGAGCCATCATTTACTAAAATTATCTCTATATCTTCATAAGTCTGTGCAACTAAACTGTCAAGACACCTACAAAGTGTTTTTTCCGCATTATATACAGGGATAATAATCGAGACTTTAGACATATCTACTTACTTTTACTCATTAACAATCATGTTGATCTTTATAACCCAACAATCGCAAATCCTTATCGAAAAATGACATAACCGATCCGAAAGTTTCATTAACATCAACATTCATACACCTATTTATCAATCGATTAGACGTTTCTTTAGAGACAACTCCATATGAACATGCGTGCATTTTAATTTGTAGATCATTCCAATCAAGCGCTCCTATTCCTTCCCCTTTCGGTATTAATATCGTTTCCTCTAAAATTTCTCCATCACACAATACAACTTTTATTCGAGCTCCCCTAATCCCACACGCTCTATCTTCCATCAAAGGCTCTGGTACTAATTCTATTTTCGCTAACAAATTATTTATTACAGAATCCGCTTTTTCAACCTGAAGATCCTCTATGGAGAAATCTCCATTGCTGAATGCTACAGCTATCGCATAATAAATTGAGAATTTCGCCTCTTCCTGTGAACGAGGATTCCTAATTATTCCCGCTGACTTAATCGCACTTGGATAAATATACACTTCAATTTTCTCTATAATCTTAGGTAAAAAAGTATTCTTATCATTCATCCGTTCCCGAATTTTCAGAACACCGTCAATGCAACAATGTGTGTGACGGCATGTTGGATATAACTTCAAATAACTTTCACCAATAGTAAAATCAACACCAAGACCTCTCAAAAGGATCGTTTCATCAACATGATCTGTAAAAGCATGAAACCACCCCTTTTTACTCTCCAATGGATTTCGAGAACTCAATAATCCCTTTTCTGCCATTAAAGCAGAAAGGATACCTATCCTTGCCGCATTTGCAGGATTAATCGGCTTACAACTTTGTCCACTTTCATCTATAATAATCAAACCACTAGACTGAATCGCTGCTAAAGATACACTATTATAGACCCCGCATCTATCTAACCTCATTAGTTTAGCACAAGCAGCTCCACAAGCCATCGCACCAGCAATCCCTGTAGAATGAAAACCCTTGTTATAAAGTCCTGGCTGGGCAGCACCCGCTATTCTATTAAAAAATTCATATCCTACATTTATGGCAACAATAATATCCTTCCATGCTACACCTAGCTTCTCACCCAACGCAAAAACGGCAGATATTACATGAGTCCCTATATGACCCGCTGATTTTCGATTGCCATCATCCATATCTGCGCCATGTGCATAAGCCGCATTCATAAAAGCGGCATTACCCACTGGATATTTTTTCTTCTCAAATAATATTGACGCTTGTTCTGCTCCTCCCTCTTCTTTTATAATAGACATTGCCACCCTATTAAACTGCTTATTAACTCTATATCCTGCTATACTTGCTGCATAATAATCAGCTATAAACAATTTAGTCTGTTCAATGACACCATGCGGTAAATCCTCATATTTAAGCGCAACAACAAAATCAACTAAGACATCAGTATATCCCTCCATATCTAAACCTACTTATAATATACTGATTTTTTGACAGAGCTTCATATCTTCTCCTTCTGTATCTTTTAGCTGAACTGTGCTATATATTTCATTTATCACCCTATTCAACTCTTCTCTATTCTTGGCTTCTATATGAAATCTTGCAAAAACCTGTTGCAAAGTACCTATCATTTTAACCTCATCTCCTACATGAAGTAACTGTAGCATTCTAAACACCTCTGGCATTTTTGCAACACGATCCAGACCTTCAATTTTAGCAATAGTTCCTCTCTTTGCTAAAATTGAATAATTGGCTAAGAAACGACCATTCATATCTACACTTATTCGTTCAATAAGATTTTCATCTCCTAAACACATTCGTCCAACAAGTGACGTATTTATCATCAACTCCAATGGATTTACATCAAAAACATGCTTTGTGATAAAATAGGATAATCCTCCTGAAAACCTAATCCCGGGATCATAAGGCCGAATAACTTCTCCATCAACAAATGCTTGTACAAACATCGTTCCATTATAAAAATTAAAATCTTTAAGCATTTTGATCATTTTCGGATGCATCGTTTCAAAATATAGCTTCACGTGTTTTGATGGATATATAGTACAATCAGCTATTGCCCCCACATTCTTCTGTTCTCTATTAACAAATCGATCATTTATTTCCCACACATACATATTTCCACGATCAAATAAATATTTAATGGTAATCTCTGGACAATCCATATATTTTTCACATAAGAATCGACTTGTTCTTGAATATAATTTGGCCTTCTGAATCGCTTGTTTCAATTCATTTCCAGAATTACATATCGAGATTCCTTTTGACCCACAACTATCAGCCGGCTTCAAAATAACCGGATAAGCACTCTGAGGTATTTGATCTGAATGAAAATCACTTGTCAGTTCGTACGTCTCCACAATAGGAATACCATACTTTATACAATTCTTTTTGAAATTCTTTTTATCCTGCAATTCATTCCATTGATCACGTTTCACATAGAAATCAAGCCCTATGCTCTCAGCCACATCAATCACACTAGTTATAATATCCTCATTTCCGATAACCAATATACCATCAACAGCCCGCTCTACCAGTAGTTTCCTCAAACATTCTCTATCACAAACATCAATAATATATTGTTCATCTGTTAAAGAACGTATATCTTGTGATATAAATTTCCCTGCGACAAGTAACTTTATGCCATGGCTCTTAGTATAGTATGCAATATCATTTATTGAAGCACTTCCACCTATATATAAAAGACGTTTCCCTTTCAATTCCATAACAATATTCAAGTTTTTATTATTACTCTGTAGTAATATAGATCTGTTTCATGGCATTTTCACAGAGGTCGATAGCAGCTTGAACTGTATTCGCTTGAGCAATTACATACCCTACACGATCTACACTACTACTAATTTGACCAACGATATCACCTACGGTTTTAGTCAACACAACTTGCTTAATACCATCCATTTTATTTACTATATCAACACCCGAAATATTTTTAATAATACCTTCTGTCTCTTTTAGATAACGTATCGCCGCCCCTTTATCAAATTTTGGAGCAATAGAAGATTTCTCTCCCAACGCTATTTGTATCGTAGCCTTCACCATATCAATACCCGTAGACAATGGCACTAAATGTGTTGTAATACAATCTCCTCCCATCCTGGCTCCAAGTTCAATCATTTTCGGTCCTCGATCTGTTAGCATTATTTCCACATGAGCCGGTCCATTATTAATACCTATAGATCTCACAGCTCTCTTTACCAAGTCTTTAATCGCCAAAATATCCTTATTACCCAATAAACTAGGCTGACTGTGTCCCATCTCGACAAAATGAGGACTCCCTGTTGTCAGTTTATCAGTAACTTGTAAAATATGGACATCACAATTAATAACCATAACCTCAACACTGACCTCACGACCTTTTAAGTACTCCTCTACAATCACCCCTCCATTTCGTCCATTTAGAGAACTATATTGAATCGCATTCTCCAAATCCTTAGAACTTTCAATTAAAATAACGCCTCTACTACCCGCATTATCTACAGGCTTGCTGATACAGGGATACGTAATTTCCTGAACAACCTTACTCAATTCCTCTGGTGTACGGAGTATATAATACCATGGATGTTCCACCCCTGCAAGTTCAAAAGCTTTTATCATTTCTCCCTTGTCAGTTGCCTTAATCGCCGTATCGTATGATATTCCAACAAGACCTAGTTTATGTGTGGCATAAGCAACAGCCCGCATTGGCATGTCTGTGGCTAGTGTGACAATACCATCCGCTTTAAATTCTTTTGCTGCTAGATACACACCTTCTTCATCAATTGTACTTACATTAAAGTATTCATCGGCATAAGATATACCAATCGCTTGTGGATTAAAATCAGCAACCCCGACATACAAACCCATTTCTTTAGCCTTCAGTATTGCAGGTAATTGCAAAATAGAAGCTCCTATAATTAACAATCGTTTCACTTATAAATAGCTCTTGTTTAATTTTATCGATTATCATTATTTTTTTCTCTTGAAACATAAATATTTTCCCGTCTTATCACAGAAAACACAGTCTGTAACATAATCTTCAAGTCTAACTTAAAAGAAACATGATCTACGTAGTATAAATCATATCTAAATTTATCTTCTTGAGAAATAGAATTTCTAAAATAAGCTTGGGCATATCCCGTAATACCCGGTTTCACATCATATCGTTTTCTTCTTTCGACTTCAACCTCATCAAATGATTTCGTCGCTAAAGTAGGCCTCGGTCCGACAAAACTCATATCCCCAATTAAGACATTCAACAATTGTGGTATTTCGTCAATAGAAGTCTTCCGCATAAACCGACCTATTGGTGTCACTCTAGGATCATCCTGTCCATTGAATGTAGATCCATCAGCGTTCCTTACATCCGGAGAATTAACATACATTGAACGAAACTTATACATTTTGAAAGGTATTCCTTTACGTCCCCTTCTTAATCCACTATAGAATATTGGGCCTGGAGCTGAGATAAGAATAAATGGAGTCATTATGACTATTACAAATAGTACAAATGGCAAAACTATCAACGCAAGAATAAAATCTATTCCTCGTTTTATATATCGTTCATACATACCTAAAATTTAATTCAACTACAAAATACACTAATCATATTTCAAAATAAAATTCAAACTAACAACAATCGCCTGTGTAATTTACGAACGTTCCCATTTATTATTAAATACACGCCAAACATCGTCAAATCGCTCAACCTTCCTACGTTTATCAACAGGCATCGCTTTACGTTTAGCCGCTAAATCATCAAATTCACCGATACGCTTAATGGGTACTCCAGCATAAATGCCTCCTCCTGCCACTTTTCCTCGAACAAGACTACCAGCACCTATTATCACATTATCTTCTATTTTTGTATCGGGAAGAATTATACTTCTACTTCCTATAAAAACATTACTTCCTATTTCTATAGCACCAAGGTTCAAATTACCCCCCCCCGTTAATATTTTTTAACATATAATGAATAACATCATGATTAACGAACAATACTTCTGACGCAATCACTACATTATCATGCAATTTTATAAGTTTTGCTTCTGGAGGAACATTTCTAGGTTGCCAAAAACAATTCTCACCTATTAAGGCAAAAATATTTTTCTGTTTCAGATACCTTGCCCTTTGAAACCCATTTTTCAGCAAAGAGATTCGAACTATATGATACAATCTTTTCATATGTCATATCTTATTTCATTTTAAACATTCCTTCACACACTCGATCACATAATCCACATCTTCGTCCGATAAACAGGTATGAAGCGGCAACGTCACTACATTTTTAAATTGCTCATAAGCATTCGGATAGTCCTCTATTTTAAATCCAAGTTTCTGATATCCGGTGTGCATAGGTAACGGCTTATAGTGCACATTGGTAGCAACTCCTAATTCTGCCATTCTCTCTATAAATTTGTTCCGTTGTTCGGTATCTTTACCGTCCAGATTTATAACGTATAAATGCCCGGAAGACATCCTATCTGATGTATAATGTGTCAGCACTGTAACTGGTAAACCTGCTAATCCTTTATTATAACGGTCTATGATTTCTCTTCGGCGGGACAAAATCCCATCATATCTTCTTATTTGCCCTAAACCTATGCCGGCACAAACATCTGTCATATTACATTTATACCATGGCCCAATGATATCATATTCCCACGCACCTAACTTCGTTTTTGCAAATGCGTCTTTACTCTGACCGTGAAGGCTCAATAACATGTATTGGTGATATAACTCATTATTATCTATCCCTTCAATATCTCTCCATGTAACCGCACCACCTTCCGCCGTTGTCAAGTTTTTCACAGCATGAAACGAGAAATTCGTGAAATCCGCAACAGAACCTATTGGGAGTTGTTTATATGAAGCCCCGAAAGAATGCGCCCCATCAGCCATAACGATAACTCGATTCAATGCTTTTTGAATCAAGTTATCACTTGGCTGGAATAAATTCTTTTTCCGTTCTACTATATCAAAAATTGTATCATAGTCACAGGGGATACCGAACAAATCCACTGGAATTATAGCTTTTGTTCTCTCGGTTATAGCAGCTTCTAATCTCTCATAATCCATCGTGAACTTCTCGGGCTCACAATCTATCATGACCAATCTTGCCCCCACATGCTCGACCACACTTGCCGTAGCTGTATAAGTGTAGGCAGGAACTATTACCTCATCACCAGCTCCTACACCTAATATGCGTAAAGTCATCTCTGCACATGCCGTATTTGAGTTCAAACAAACGGCTTTTTGGGTACGACAACGTTCCGCAACAAGTTGTTCTAATTTTTTTGTTTTAGACCCGGTAGTAATCCAACCGGACTTCAAGGCCTCAACGACCTCATTGATCTCTATCTCTGTTATATCAGGAGGACTAAACAGTATATTTCTCATGACTCTTTGTAATTTCTAAAATTTTCTTATTACTTCTTTTGAGACTCATAACCATACCCGTAGCCATAACCATAGCCATAATGTTTTCCATAGCCATAACCGTATTTCTTACCATAACCGTAGCCATAGGTGTTCTTGCGCTTGCTTAAGTCAATTCCGTTGATCACAACCGCCAACTTATCGAATTTATGCTCGTCCTTAAGAACATTGATGTAACAGAAAGCGGCTTTCGGGGTCACGTCCGCACGGCAAACATAAACGCACATATCGGCTACACGGCTTATTATAGCCGTATCTGTTACCATTCCAATCGGAGCCGTATCTAATAACACGTAATCATAACGAGCTTTCAATTGTTCTATCGCCTTCTCTAATGCATCACGGGCTACCAACTCCGTCGGGTTCGGGGGAATTGTTCCACCTAAAAGAATATCCACGTTCGGGTGAATGCCGGAGGACCGCACGAGCCCGAAAAGATCGGTATCTTCCGGATTCATCAAGTAATTCGAGATTCCTTCCCTCTTGATCGACAGCCCGAACACTTTGTTCAAGCCGGGCTTGCGGATGTCCATACCAACTACTATCACTTTCTTTCCCAAAAAAGCCAAGCTGACAGCAAGATTTCCGGTCACAAAAGATTTTCCCTCGCCGGGCTGCGTAGAGGAGAAAAGTATGACCTTCTGGTTTTTCTGTAGCATAAAGAGCAGATTGGTTCGCAATCCCCGGAAGGTCTCCTCCATCATGTCGTTCTTATTCTCGCGTACCACGATAGCACCTTTATCTGATGACTTATGAGGGCTTAACGGTAATTCTCCCAGAATAGGAACATTCGTCAATTGCTCTACATCACCCCGGTTCTCAATCTTATATTTCAATAATTCCACGATAAAGATGATTCCCACCGGAACAATCATGCCGACCACCAAAGCTGCCAATAAAAAAACGAGCTTCCTCGGGGCTACCGGCTCCTTGCCGGGTAAGGGCTCCTCTACAATACGACCATTATTAGCCGTGGATGCCAACGTGATCGCATTCTCTTCCCGCTTCTGCAACAGCATGATATATAGAGTTGCCTTGATTTCTTGTTGGCGGGAAATCGTCATAAACTCTTTCTCCTGCTTGGGCGTGTCGCTGATCCGGCTCTCGAATTTACTCGCTTGACGCTCTATATCTTTTTGGGCAATTTGCAATCCTTGCAAAACACTATTCACTGTTGTTTCCACGCTACGCCTCATCGCCTCGATTCCCGTATTCATGTTTATCACCGCCGGGTTAGTTTCCGAAGAGGTACGCAACAAACGTTTACGCTCGACGATCATCGTGTTGTATTGCTCAATCACCCTAGCCAGATTTTGATCTTGCAATCCCACGTTTGCAGGAATGACCTCTTCTTGGTTGACCGGATCGTTGATATAGGTACGCAGATATTGAACCAAACGGATTTGCGTGGCGTTCTCCACACGTTGTTGCTCATACTTGGAACTCTCTTGCAAAGCCAAACGGGCATCATTTGTCAAATCAGTCAGACCGGACCGTTGCTTGAAATCCGCAAGCTCGCTCTCCGCCGCACCCAACTCATGGTTAATGATACCGATGCGTTCCTCGATAAACTCGGCGGTTTTCTGGGCTACCTCATTTTTCTCGTCGTTCGCGTCTTGATTATAAAACGCCACCAAACGGTTAACAAAATCCACTCCCCGTTCCTTCACCGTATTCTTCACGCTGATCTTTGCAATGGTCGTGGTCTGGGAAGAGGCACTCACACTCAAATCTTTCATATACTCCTCAGCGGTCTCTATCGGAGTGTTTATAGTCGCACGTAAAGCGATTTCCTCTTCTTCCATACACGAGGTATCACCTCGCGTAAAGCTTAAAACGCCCACGGGTGTCGGCAACACCGCTGGCAATTGGTCAAATGCCTGCACCATCTCTTGATCTTCTCCGTCTTGCACATATTCAGCCTTAACAGACAATTTCCCTGCTTTCGTAAAGGCGAGTTCCAACTTTATCGGTTCCTCCAGTTTAGCAGCTTCTTCCGGTGTCATATAAATCCGCACCGGAGTGTTCTTATAAAGAGGAATCGCGTAACCGAACGCTCGCTTTTTCGCTACACGAATATTTAAATTCAAGTCATTCACGACTTTTTTTATCAAAGTACGGGATTTCAAGATCTCCACCTCGTTATCAAAATTATTTGTCATGGAAAACATGCCCAAATCTTGAATAGCCGCTAATGGATTGTTACCCGAACCACTTCGCTTATCCTCCTCCTTTATCAACACGGAACTGGAAATATTATACACAGGCGTTTGATAACGCAGAAACAGGTAAGTAGCGATACAACATATCAATATACTAGCAACAAACCAACGCCAATAAAAAAGGTATTTGAATAAAAGAGCGAGAAAATCAATCTCTTGTTCCTCATTCTCCAAGCTCCTATTACTATTTATCTGTTCGTCTACCATCTCTCCTAATTTTCAATTCTCAATTTTCAATTATTTAAGTATGTTCACTAATAAACCGGCGATAGATACCAGAATCGATATCGAACTCACCCAAAGGGTCGTGCTGTTACCGATATCGGAGTTCTTTGCCTTTGTTTTGTTCGGGGTCACGTAAATAATATCGTTCTGCTTCAAGTAATAATACGGGGAAGTCACGATTCCGGCATTGTTTAAATTCAGGTTGATGATCTTACGCTTGCCGTTCACATCCTCACGGATTAGCTTCACGTTATCGCGAACACCATAGATCGTCATATCACCTGCCATAGCCAAAGCCTCCAGCACGTTCACCTTCTCGTTGCCGATCGTGAAGCTACCCGGACGGGCTACCTCACCCAATACCGAGATCTTGTAATTAGCCATACGAACCGTAACGATCGGGGATTCCTTCAAATAAGGTTTCAAACGCTCGCGAATCAAATCCTCGGCCTCGTTCTTTGTAAGACCACCCACCGCCAAGCGACCGATAACAGGGAAATCGATCTCGCCCTTGTTATTCACCAAGTATTGCTGCATGGTCGGTTGCGTAGTCGTACTGATATTTGTCAAAGCCGCATTGAGCGGAGTCTGCACCGTCAAGTTGAACGGAGTCGCGGCCTTCGGGTCTGTCGTATTGACCGTGATACACAACAAGTCTTTCGGCATGATCTTCGCGTCATACAAAGGAAGTGTCTCCTTAAAATCGTTCACAGCCTCTGGATTCTTGAGGTAAGGTACATTCTTGTAAGAGGTGCAACTCGCTACCAACAGAGGTAAAGCCAATAAAAGTAGTAATCTTTTGATTTTCATATTATTTTGTTATCATTTTTATTTCATTGAACACAGATGACGCGGATTTAACGAAACAAACGAGAGAAAAGACCTTTCGATTTCTTCGGTTCGTATTCCGACTCGTATTCGCGCATCAAATCCTCATAGGAAAGTTTTTTGCTCACCATCTCGTAGATCATGCCCCAATCCGGGAGACCGCCAAGATTACGATCATCAATAAAGATGTCTACTTTCAATTTGCGGGAGAAATGGTTGTTTTGCTCTTTCTCCTCCTCCGGATAATCGCGGTTCACGGCGTAGAACTCCAAGCCGCGATCACGGCAGAAGGCAACAGCCTCATCCAAAAGCTTGCCCTCGCGTACACTCCATAAGATTAACTTATGGTGTTCCGATTGTAACTTTTTTAATGTCTCGATGGCGAAAGGAAGCTCCTTACCGATTGCCGGATATTTATGCTCGACGATCGTACCGTCGAAATCCACAGCTATTATCATCTCTTAATTTTTCAATTTTCAACTCTCGTCTATTTCACATCCAACCTCTCGTACTCCGAATTATTCGACTTAAACTCCGGCACTACCCGTTTCATCAGCCGCACCGTATCCTCCACCTTTACCGCCAAGGCCAATTCTGCCAACTTATCGTAAACCTTCAGGATATCGTTCCGCTTGTATTCACGCACCCGCGCTACCCGAATTTTGGCATGTCCCGTCGGGAGGGTATTCTCCTCGTTACTCAACACTTCCTCATACAGTTTCTCCCCGGGACGCAACCCGATAAACTTGATTTTAATATCTTCACCCGGAATATACCCGGCTAATCGAATCATCCTTTCCGCCAAGTCTACGATTTTCACCGGTTCACCCATATCAAAAACGAAGATCTGGTTCCCCGCACTCATGACCGCCGCCTCCATCACCAGCCGACAAGCTTCGGGGATCGTCATAAAGTAACGGGTTATTCTCGGGTCTGTCACCGTTACCGGACCGCCTTGCTCAATTTGTTTCCTGAAATACGGGATCACGCTACCGTTACTCCCCAGCACATTCCCGAAACGAGTGGTCACGAAACGTGTCTTCCCCTCTACCTCTCCCCGTTCCATCGCCAACCCTAAACTCTGCACATAGATTTCAGCCAATCGCTTCGAGGCTCCCATCACGTTCGTCGGGTTCACCGCCTTGTCCGTCGAAATCATTACCATCATTTCCACCCCGTACTCCACGCAAAAGTCCGCTACCAACCTCGACCCAATCACATTCACCCGCACCGCCTCGCAGGGATTCTCCTCCATCAAAGGAACATGCTTGTAAGCCGCGGCATGGAAAACCACCGCCGGACGATACTTTTCAAAAGCCATTCGCAAACGTTCCTTCTGACGGACATCCCCGATAAAAGGGCTAAACTTCAAACCCGGAAAATTCCTTTCCAGTTCCATGCGGAACTCGTGCATCGGGGTTTCCGCGTTATCAAACAGGATCAAATGCCCCACACCCAAAATCGTCAATTGGCGGCACAACTCGCTACCGATACTGCCCGCCGCTCCTGTGACCATCACCACCTTGCCGGCAAAATTTTCAGCACACTCCCGCGTGTTTATCTTGATCTCTTCACGCCCCAGTAAATCCTCAACCCGTATTTCACGAACGATAGTCTTCTTCAATCCATCGCCCAGCACGTCAACCGGAGGCGTCACTAAATTTTTCAATCCACAATCCGAACAAAAACGCACCAAACGATCCGCCTCCCGACGAGCCTCCTCGTGCGAGGGATACAACAACGCGTTAATGTTATATTTCTTCACGAAACGGGAAAAATTTTCCTCGTCCTCGAAATAACAAACCGGCAAATCGGATATCACGCAGGACTTCAAGTACCTCTCCGGGTTCACGAACCCCACTACTTGATAGTGTTTACTCGTGTACATCCGCTTCTTGAGTGCAACACTTTTATCCCCGCTCCCGTAAACCAATACACGGCTTTTACCCGAAACATCCCGTGAAATCGCATAATCGTAAACCAGTACCAGCGTTACGCGAAAACCGCTTAAAACTACTGTTGTCACGAGAAAATCAAGCAAGCAAAAAGCAAAAAGATGATGGCCGAACAAGCACCAACCGGACAAAAAAAGCACTCCTCCTAAAAGAATATCGCTCAAAAGTATGGCGAAACACAATCTCCCCATACTTTTCATTGACGCGTGACGGATGATGTTCTTACTCGTTCCCGAGAGCCAAAAAACTAAAAAAGTCGTCACCCCTCCCGCGAACAGTACCGTGGCATAAGCCGACCAAGACAGATCCGCGATAAAACTATCAATAAAAAAAAGCGACACAAGCGAACTAGTAAGCGACAAATAAACATCCGCCAAAAGAATCACCTTATAACTCACGTATCTTTTCCTTTCAACCAAGTACTTGGATACCTCGTTTATCAAATTTTCCATTTATAAAATGATAAGGCTTCTTATTCTCTAAAAGTTTAAAGAAGCGTCCCCTCCGGTATTAATAGCTTGATCCGGCCTATGAAGTACCGTCGAGGGAGACGCTGTTACCGGGGGTTGCGTTACCCGGTATATCTCTCGTTGCAAACGGCGAACTCCCGCTTTGCAAGTATATTAAACACTTTTACTGTAACATCAAAATCATTCTCCCGCGATTGCAGGAATCGTTTAACAATCTCCTCCTCCTCTTGCCTCACGGTGACAACCAAACGCGCACGCTCTTCCCCGAATCGCACGTGTTCTTCCAACGGCAACTCCATCGCACCTACAACGTCATCATACAAACAAATAGCATCCCACCAAGATAACAACATTCCACGGTTTCCGCCCCGCATATACCCCAACACCTCTGTTACCAATCGTCCGGCAAGTTCTCCACATTCCTCGTCCCCGGCAAAATAGTAACAATTGCACAATAAACGACAAACATTCGGAGTACGGCAAGGCAACGCGATCTTACCATTCCCCCGTGCCGCAAAAATCCGGTACGCCGCATCCAAACCGTTTCTCAAGTAACCCAAATCCGAGTACACCTGATAGACATCCATCATGTCCGCCGCGTAACCGGCACGGGTATCGATGGGGACATCCTCGTTTCTCAATTGCCTCGGGAACAAGTGAACGATCGATTTCGCTCGCTCGTGAATATCACCGGGGGTGCCGAAATCATTCTCCAACCACGGGTATACCCGTACCATAGAATACACCGTCAGGTAACCGTGTAACAAGCCCGACAACTGCCCCGGGGGATATGACCGAACGTCAAGCTCCTCCAAGCGCTTGTACAAATCGTGAAATAAACCTTTTTCCATTTGTATTTTTTGATTTACGATTTTAGATTTATGATTTTAATTATACTCGTTGGCACTTTCTTAAATCATAAATCGTAATTCATAATTCATAAATCTTAAATTAATCCTTTTGTTTTACTCTATTCTTTCCAGAAAAGAACCCGGGATGTAAGACGTGGCGATTGACACCACACCCTCCAAACGAATCACCACCCGCTTGTGTCCCCTCAGGCGCACCAGTTCTCCCACCAGCCCCTGCAAGGGTCCCTTGATAACCCGAACCCGATCACCTCGCTTGAGGTCTTTATTCAATATCTCGATACCATCAGGAGAGAAATCCAGCAGGAACATGAAATCTTCCATCTGCTTGTCGGGAACGATCAAGGAACGACGTCCTTCTAAATCTTTCAAGTAAACGATATTCAGTGAATGCTCGTTAATTAAGGAGAAACTCGTCACCTTATCCGTACGGATAAAAATCATACCGTGAATCAGAAGTACTCGAATGGTCTTCCGCCCAAGCGGCGTATCCCGCACCTGTTCCTCTAACGGGAGAAAATTCTCGATTCCCAATTCATCCAATTTCTTCTTGATCAGTAATTCTTGATTCACCCGCGTGTAAGCGACATACCAGTGTATTTTTTTCTCCTCGATCATGTAATTGTTTATTCTATCAGCAGACCGGACACGCTTCGCGCACTAACCCTATTACCGGTCCTGATTTATTGCCATGTGTTCCACACACCCCACTTAAACAGTGATATTTATTATAGATGCACGAAAGCTGTTTCACTAAACAATATTTTATATCAAAAAACCATCGTTTAATGACACGGTCAAAAAAAGCACTTATGAATAATCGACAAAAAACTAAATATCTAATTGAGAGAACCAAAAAACTAATCAAAAAAGTTTGCGGAAAATAAAAATGATGTATATTTGCAACGCATTAAACGATCATTTATTAATTCATAAATAAATTAACGAAAGAACAAATTATCAAATAGATACAATAACTTCTTGTAAACATTTGAATGTTCATTGCATAATCGTTGCCTAACCACAAAAATCTTGTATATACACACCATGAACGTAGCATAAACGCAAATTTACGTCTATGCTACGTTCATGATACGTCCATGATACGTTCATGAGGTTAGGCAAGAGTTAAGAACAGATTGCCCAACCATAAAACAAATATAGATATTCTTTCAGGCTTATTCCTTCACCGAATCTTGACGATACACCCGAATGACTCCTTGAATCCGTTTCAAACGGGAAATCAACTGCGCCAGATGATCCGTGTCACTTACCAACACGGTGATTTGCCCGTCAAACAACCCTTCACTCGAATTGATAGACAAGCCGCGCAAACTGATCTTCGGGTCTTTCGAGATCACCTCGGTAATTTTAGTTACCATCCCGGCATCCTCCCGTCCCACGATACTCAAAACGGTCTGATAGGACGTTGAGCCCGCCTTTGTCCACGCCGCCTGCACGATGCGGTAAGGATAACGGCGTTGCAGGTCGAGGGCGTTCTTGCACTCTGCCCGATGAATCTTGATACCCTGCCCGATGGAAACGAAACCGATAATATCGTCACCGAACACGGGGTTGCAACACTGCGCGAACTTGTAGACCACGTTATCCACGTTCCGGTCGATTAACAACACATCCTCGCTAATCGGGCGGGTGGGCATCACCTGCACTTCCTCCCGGGGAGTGGTCGCAGCCCGTTCTTCCTCTTTCGGCTTGGTAATAAATTCCTTGATTCCCGCCATATCAAGTTTCTCCTCGGCAATGGCTTGATAGAGATCAATAGCGAACTTATATTTATAATGTTGTTGCAGGCGGTGGATTACCTCGTCGGTCAACTCCAACTTCCAGTTTTTAAAACGGCGAGCCAGCATCTCCTTTCCCAGCGTCGCTTGTGCGCGGGAATGTTCGGTCAGAAACTGCCGGATTTTATTACGGGCTTTCGAGGTAATCGCTATATTCAACCAATCGGCACTCGGCTGCTGATTATTCGAGGTAAGAATAGCAACTTGATCGCCGTTCTTCAACACGTAACGCAGCGTCTCGTTCCGCTGGTTCACCTTCCCCCCCACGCAACGGGAACCCACTCCCGTGTGTATCGCGTAGGCGAAGTCCAACAAAGTAGCCCCTGCCGGCAACGTCTTCAAATCCCCAGCCGGGGTGAACACGTGTACTTCCTTATCCTGCAAATTAATCTTGATATCGTCGAGCATATCGACAGCACCGACATCGGAACTCTCCAGTATCTCGCGCAACTCGGTCAGCCACTCTTCAATCGCCTTGTCCGAAGAACCGCCTTTGTATTTCCAGTGGGCGGCAAATCCCTTTTCCGCCACTTCATCCATGCGTTCCGTGCGAATCTGCACCTCCACCCAACGATTCTTCGGTCCCAGCACGGTCGTCTGCAACGATTCGTACCCGTTGGATTTCGGCACAGAAATCCAATCCCGCAAACGTTGCGGGTTGGGCGTGTACTTGTCCGCCACGATAGAATAGGCTCGCCAACAATCCGCCTTCTCCTCCGCCCCGCTACTCTCCAAGATAAAGCGCACGGCAAAAATATCGTATATTTCCTCGAACTCCACCTGTTTCTTCCGCATCTTGTTCAGGATCGAGGCAATGGTCTTCGTCCGCCACTTCACCTTGAACTTGACCCCGCGGTTATTGAACTCCTCGACAATCGGGGCGATAAACTCGTTAATATACTTCTCGCGTGCCTCCCGGCTGCCTTCCAGTTTCAAGGAAATCTCCTTGTACACCTCCGGTTCGCTATAACGCAAGGCTCGATCCTCCATCTCCGATTTGATATTATACAATCCCAACCGGTGAGCGAACGGGATATAGATATAACTTGTTTCGCGAGCCAATTCCCGCTGTTGCTCGGGACGCAAACCGTCGGCATGACGCAAGTCATACAGTTTCTCTGCCAAAAAGATCAACTGCACCCGCACATCCTCGGCAAAACTTAGCAGTAACTTCCGGAAATTATCGGAATCCACCACCCGATGAGTGGCATAAATACGGCTGATATCATGCAATCCGGACAGGATTTGTGCCACCTTGTCACCAAAAACGGCTTTCACCTGTTCAATCTTTAATCCCCCGGACTCCACCACCCGCCGCAACACCAGACAGATAATCGAAGTACGTCCCAGTCCGATCTCGGACGTGATAATCATCCCAATATCCATCAAGCGGACGAGTTCCTCCTCCGTCACTCCTTTCACGTTCACCTCGCTGCTCATAGCGGTGTCGAATGCCTTACGTACCAACCGTACATCCTCGGCAGAAACAAGATTTTTACAAGATTTTAATAACGCTCTGTATTTTCTTTGGATTATCGTATAAGTTATAGATTCTGACATGGCAGGGTTAATTTAGCAATTTCAAACTTCTTTATTCTTATCAAAAAGAATGCCGCTTTCGAACCTTCGGCTCTTTGGTCTGTAAAGTTTATAAGGTTTATAAAGTTTATAAAGTCCGAAATATCCTTTAGATAATCATATCGGCAACACACGTTGCCGTGAACAAAGCGCCCCGCAGGGGTCTATAAACCTTATAAACTTTATAAACTTTATAAACTTACTTTCCCCTTAACGGCGTTACCACAATATTATACTTGGAACTATAATGAATCAAATACAATCCCCGGTTCTCCAACCCGCCGAAATCACTTATCGGACGGAAACGGAAGCGGGTAAACATCCCGTCATCCTCCCTGTTACGCAGCGTGTTCAGCGTGTTCGTTCTCTCTCTCTCCACCAGCGGGATAAAATACATGGCCATATCGAATGCCCGGTTTGCAATATTATTCGGTTCGGAATGAAAATACTCCCTGTGCTTCGCGGAAAACGCTTGGGCATCCTCGTTCTGGTAATCCACGTAACTATTCATCATCACCTTCACGTTCAACTTGTAGAACATTTCCTCATCAATAGAAGTGAACTTCAACCACTCCGGGAAACCGATCACGGTAATACGGTAATGATCACTCAAGGCGGATAACACGGGCAATACACGACTCGCAGCCGCCTCGTTGACTGTCGGGAAAAGGATGATATTCTCCACGTCCGGTCGCAACATCCGGCGTACGGAATCCAAGTGCATTCGCGGGTGCCACTGGTAATCGAGCATCGGCTCGCCAATCTCACCCTGCATACGGGCACGCACGAGTGCCGGCAAACGATTCACCTCCCCGGCACGGGCATTACCGTCCGGAATGATATGAATCAAATGAGCTCCATGAGCGTTAGCGGCAACCCAATCCGCCATTTCCTCCACCAGCGAAGACGTGGAAATATTCATCTGTACAAAATTCGGAAAGCGGGACAATTCCCCACTTCTCGCCGAGAGGGGATAAATCATGGGGATCACCCTGTTTTGGAGCTGCTCGGCAACTAACTTATACGTGTTCGCGTAAACGGGACCCACGATCAAATCGGGCGATAACCCGTTCAACTCCCCGATCACCGCCTGTGTGGCGTTAGCGTCACGCTCCGTATCATAGACATGTATATCAATCGTGTAGCCTTGTCGTTTCAAACTATCCGCCGCCATTAAAAATCCTTCATAAAATTGCAGGAACTGGGTAGACTTATCACTCAAACGCCACCTTTCATTACGAATATTCACCCCCGTCGTGTCCACCGGAATCTCCTCCGGTGTAAATGGCAACTTATTATCTTTCACAGACAAAGGTAACAAAAGAGCCACTTTCACGTGCCGACGCTCGTAATTCCGCTCCGGAATCACGTAAGTGGTATCACCTACCACCTGTTGCATCATCCCCTCCAAGGAATCGCGTGCCGGAGGGTAGAGAGCAACGTGTTTCTCCTCCTCTTGTTTCTGCCGTGCCGCCTCCTGTTCCTGACGATCGAGCCAGCGTAATTCGGCTTCCAACACGCCCCGGTCAATCTGACGCAACGGCAGGCGCACCACAGCCCCTTCGGCTATCGGTCGGCTCACATCGTACTCCGGGTTCTCCTTCAATATCCGTTTCAACTTGATCCCGAATTTCTTGGAAAGAGAATACAACGTCTCCTTCGGACGCATCTTATGATAGTAATACTTGTCGTCCACCCGTTTAAAAGGCTCCACGTGAGGTATCTGCAACACCTCGCCCACGGAGAGGGCGTTATCTTTCTTCCCGTTCAAGGCTTTCACCTCGTCGACCGCCACCCCATAAGCCTTACAAATAGAAAAAAGCGTCTGTTTGGGTTGAACCGTGTGCAGATAAAAAGATTTTCCACCAATCACGATCAATTCCTTTGACTTCTCTATCTTGACTTCTTGCGCGTTAATATATCCTGAAACGCATACCAACAGGAGTAAAAATGCAAATCTTACCATCTTTTGAATACTTATTTTCCGAGCAAAAATAGTAAAATAGTAGTGATAATTGAAAAATCTCTCTTATTTTTGCAGGATAAAGGTAGTAAACGTTTCGCGATTTACTCTACGGAACCGCAAACTTTATAAACCTTATAAACTTTATAAACTTTATAAACCGCATGAGTTTCTTCAAAAAAGGACATATTATCGTTTTACTCGTCAACCTTGTCGTGGCGGCAATCTTGTTGTTCGTGATCGGGTATATCGTGCTGAAACAACTGGATAAATACACGAACCACGGTTATTACATCGCCGTACCGGAATTGCGGGGACTCACCCCGACAGAGGCTGCCCCGTTCGCCAAAGAAAAGAAATTACAAATCGTTGTCGTGGATTCGATTTACGACAACAACGCGAAACCGGGCACGGTAGTGGAGCAATTCCCTGCCCCGAACTCCCGTGTAAAAAACAACCGTGCGATACAACTGACGATCAACGCCAACGCTCCGGAGAAAGTGATATTCCCCAATTTGCGGAACACCGCGTTCCGGCAGTCGTTACAGCGCTTGCGCAACCTCGGTCTGAACATCGGCAGAATCGAATATGCCCCGTCGAATTACAGGAATCTCGTGCTTGACTTCAAGTATAAAGGAACCGTGTTGCAACCCGACACGATTCTCCAGAAAGGAGAAACCGTGGATATCGTGCTGGGTAACGGCAATACCCCCAACAATCAAGTAGCCATACCCTATCTGCTCGGCAAAACGCTCGCCGAAGCAAGAAACATCACGTTATACGCTTTTCTGAATATCGGAGAGATCATCCCCGACAACACCGTGAGAACGGAAGCCGACCGGATGACGGCAATCATATACCAGCAAGAACCCGAGGCGGAAGAAAACATGACCATGCAAATGGGGGGAGACATAAAACTCTACCTCACGAAAGACGCACAAAAAATAACGGCACTGGACTCCCTGTCCATCGAGGAGCAATTACCATGATAGAAGAAGAATTAGAAGAGCTTGAAGAATTAAGCGAGGACGAACCGGAGCAGGAACAGGAAAGTTACGAACATTTCCGTCTGGAAGTCGATCCCGGACAGAATTTATTGCGCATCGACCGTTTTCTGGTAGACCGTCTGCCAAACGTGTCACGTACCAAGATACAAGAGGCGGCAGAAGCCCAATGCGTACAGGTAAACGGCAAACCCGTGAAATCAAATTACCGGGTGAAGCCGAAAGACCTCGTGACCTTGATGTTGCCTCACCCGAAACGGGAAATCCGTGTTATCCCGGAAGATATACCGCTCCGCATCGTTTACGAGGACGATTACCTGCTGGTTATCAACAAAGAGCCGGGCATGGTGGTACATCCCTCGTACGGGCATTACACGGGCACTCTCGTGAACGCCCTCGCGTGGCACTTGAAAGGCAACCCTCTATTCAAGGAAAACGATCCCCGACCGGGACTGGTACACCGGATAGACAAGGATACCTCCGGTTTGCTTGTCATCGCGAAGACGGAAGAAGCCAAAACCAAATTGGCGTCCCAATTCTTTCACAAGACATCGAGCAGGAAATATGTCGCCGTGTGCTGGGGTAATCTGGACGAGGAAACCGGAACGATCATCGGTAATATCGGCAGGAGCATCTCCAACCGGAAAGTGATGGGCGTCTTCCCCGAGGGCAGCGACTACGGCAAGCATGCCGTCACCCACTACCGCGTACTGGAACGCCTTGGCTACGTGAATGTAGTCGAGTGCGTGCTGGAAACCGGACGTACCCACCAGATTCGGGCACATTTTAAATCAATCAAACATCCCCTGTTCAATGATCCCGAATACGGCGGCAACGAGATACTGAAAGGAACCACATTCACGAAATACAAACAATTCGTGCAAAACTGTTTCACCACCTGTCCCCGTCAAGCCTTACACGCCAAAACTCTCGGCTTCGAGCATCCCGCCACCGGCGAATGGATGGACTTCAACTCGGAAGTCCCGCGAGATATGCAACAGCTTATCGAGAAATGGCGCAATTACGTGGCGAACAGAGAAATTGAGGAGAATCAATAAATCCAGTTTCCGATATTGCGCTCCGCGGCATTGAAATCAACGCCGACCTTCACGAGTTCCCGACCATCAACAGCGTAAGGCAGGAGATAACCTTTATCATCAATCTGTTGCAAAGCCTGTTCGGCAGAACCGTCAAGTTTGAACTCGAACACGTATATGTACTTGGGTGTTTTTACCACTGCATCCGCCCGTCCCCGGGCACTGCGCACCTCGGCTTCCGTGAATTGTCCCATTAACTTGAAGACGAGGTAAAACACGACTTGATAATGACGCTCGGTGCGGGTATTCAACTCGTAAGGGAAATCGGCAAAGAATGCCCGCAACCGTTTCATGAAGGCATCGACATTGCCTTCTTCCAATTCTGCTACAAATTTGCCGATGTAAAACCCCCGTTCCCCCTCTGACAAAGAAGTATAAAATGGGACGAGAAAATCTATAAAACCATACTTTACTTCTTCATTCGGGAAAGCCAGCAAATAATTATTAAAACGACTGTTATAATCCTTGATCGTCAGGTAACCGCTCTGAAAGATCAGGGGAATCGGGTTGTCGGCATTCACCCGGTACTCGGTGAAAGAAGAAGCCGGGGCTTCCACGCCGTCCAGCAACTCGCGCAAGTCATAATCACTCTTCTTCAACAACTCCACTAGAAAGGTCGGCGTTCCGGTCTGGAACCAATAGCTGCCGAACTCTTGCTTGTAGAACGTGTTCAGCACGCTGAACGGGTTGAACATTCCCTCTCCCCTCGGGTGAAAATGATAGCCGTCGTACAGCGCCGTCATTTTCGTCAATATATCATCGGTTGTCACGCCGTTGATGGCTGCCAATTGAGTTATTTCCGGCTGGAAGTTTTCTTTCAATTCTTCAAGAGTGATACCGCAAAGCGTGGCATAATTATAGTCCATGCTAATATCATTCAACTGGTTGAGATCGCTGAACACGCTGATTTGCGAAAACTTCGTCACCCCGGTGAGGAACACAAAACGCAGGTAACGGTCGGCACTCTTGAGTACACCATAGAAAGCTTTCAACGAGTCACGGTAATTCGCGAGCAAAGCATCATCTCTCCCGAGCGCCTGCAGAAGCGGCTTGTCATACTCGTCAATAAGCACGACAACTTCACGACCGGATTGCTCGTAAGCACGACGGATAACCTCGAAAAAACGTCCTGACGGGGTTGTTTCTCCCTCGTCTTTTCCCCAGCGGGCTTCCCACATCTTCAAGTACCTATCGAGGATAGAATACAATCCTTCCGGCCTGTCATACTTCTCGGCATTCAAGTCAAGATGAAACACGGGATGCACGTTCCACTCCTTCTCCATTCCCTCTATCGCTAACCCTTCGAACAAATCTTTCCGCCCGGAAAAATAAGCCTCGAAGGTCGAGAGCAACAAACTTTTCCCAAAACGTCGCGGACGACTGAAGAAGTAGGGTTTTCCTGTGTTGGCTATCCGCCACACGAGTGCAGTCTTGTCTACATACAAATAATTAGCCGTACGAATGTTCTCGAATGTCTGTATCCCGATCGGGAGCTTTCTGGTTACCAGCATTTCCATAGTAATCTCATTTTAGATATACAGGCAAAGATAGTCTATTAAGCCCAATATGACAAAAAAAAAGTTCATAAAGTAAAGAGCAATACCCATTTATATAACCGGACAAGAAGAAATAAAGAAGAGATAAAGATGAAGACAGGCAACACGCTTCTTTCATTTTCTGATCAAAGACGTTTCAAAGACGTTCGTGAACGTCTTTGAAACGTCTTTGTATCGAAGGTGTAACGTCTTTGATCCCTTATTACCCCCTTATCTCTTCTTTATTTCACGAGGATATCCCCGGATTCTCCCGTGCCAAAAGTACAACAGGAATCCCCTCCCGGCATCACGGGAAGTATATGGATATCAGACGTTAAAGCGGAAATTCATCATATCACCATCCTGCACCACGTAATCTTTCCCCTCGACGGACATTTTTCCGGCTTCCTTGCACTTTGCCTCTGAACCGAGTGCAACGAAATCATCATATTTAATTACCTCCGCGCGGATAAACCCTTTCTCGAAATCGGTATGTATAATTCCGGCGGTTTGCGGGGCTTTCATACCGTTCTTGAACGTCCACGCCCGCACCTCTTTCACTCCTGCCGTGAAATAGGTTCTCAGATTCAACAATTTATAAGCCGTACGGATTAACTTGTTCACTCCCGCCTCGTCCAGTCCCAAGTCTTCCAAGAAAAGTTGCTTTTCCTCGTAGGTTTCCAGCTCGGCAATATCCGCCTCGATAGCGGCACCGATCACCAGTACCTCTGCCCCCTCGTCTTTCACCGCCTCACGCACCATATCCACGTATTTATTGCCCTTCACCACGGAAGCCTCGTCCACGTTACAAACGTACAATATCGGTTTATTCGTCAGCAACATCAACTCTCTCGCCACCTCTTGTTGCAAATCGTTCAACTGCACGGAACGGGCAGATTTCCCCTGCACCAAGGCATCTTTATAAAGATGCAACACCTCCACCAATCGTTTGGCTTTGGCATCGCCTCCCGTCTGCGCTTTTTTCTCCTCTTTCGCCAAACGGTTTTCCACCGTTTCCAAGTCTTTCAATTGCAATTCCGTGTCAATCGTTTCCTTATCCCGAATGGGATCTACCTTACCGTCCACGTGCACGATATTATCATCGTCAAAACAACGCAACACGTGAATGATAGCATCCGTTTCCCGGATATTGGATAAAAATTTGTTACCTAACCCTTCGCCCTTACTGGCTCCTTTCACCAACCCGGCAATATCCACGATCTCCACCACGGCAGGCACCACGTTTTGAGGTTGCACCAACTCAACCAGCTTATTCAGCCGTTCGTCCGGCACCGTGATTACTCCCACGTTCGGCTCGATCGTGCAAAAGGGAAAATTCGCCGATTGCGCCTTGGCATTACTCAAGCAATTAAATAGTGTCGACTTTCCCACGTTTGGCAAACCGACTATTCCACACTGTAAACCCATAGTCTATATTTGTATCCTTATTATCAATCTATTATATAACACGTTCTTACTCCAAAAAATTTGAGCCTGCAAAGATAATCAATTTTCGGGTTAATACCTACCTCCGCTCTGTTTCTCCTTTGCAAATCGAATAAAAAATACTATATTTGTGATATAAACAGAAATTACCATGGGCATAGATTACTTAAAAGAGCGTTACGTGAACCCCTACACCGACTTCGGTTTCAAACGGTTGTTCGGGAACGAGATCAGTAAAGATTTATTGATCAGTTTCCTCAATGCCTTGTTGCACGAGGAACAACACATCGTGGATATTACTTATTTACGAAATGAACACTTGGGAGTTCTGGAAAAAGACAGGAAAGCCGTGTTCGATGTTTACTGCGAAAACGACAAGGGTGAGAAGTTCATCGTCGAGATGCAAAAAGCCGAACAACAATTCTTCAAGGATAGGAGCGTTTTCTATTCCACTTTCCCCATCCGGGAACAAGCCCTACGCGGAGAATGGGACTACAAGTTGAAAGCCGTCTATACCATAGGTATACTGAACTTCGTTTTCGACGAAAACCGGGAAGACGAGAATTATTATCATCACGAGATCAAATTAATGGACATCAACAAAAAGGAAGTGTTCTACGACAAACTCACGTTCATTTACCTCGAGATGCCAAAATTCACGAAAACGGAAACAGAATTGGAAACCTTGTTTGACAAGTGGATGTACGTGCTCAAAAATCTACCCCGGTTAATGGAACGCCCTGTTGCACTACAAGAACGTATCTTCGAACGGGTTTTTCGTGTAGCCGAGATCGCTAAATTCAACAAAAACGAACTGGTGGAATACGAGGAAAGCTTGAAAGTTTTCCGGGATTTAAATAATGTAATCAATACCGCCGAACAAAAAGGAGAAACCCGGGGAGAGGCACGAGGGAGAGCGGAAGGAAGAGCGGAAGGCGAGAGGAAAAAAGCCCTTGACATCGCCCGCAACTTAAAATCCAGCGGTTTGCCCGTTGAGGACATAGCGAAATTTACCGGCTTAACGTTAAAGGAGATTTCCAATCTTTAATAATTTGATGCGTCTACATCGGATCAAAATGTAGACCATCAATCTTTGAACTGTTCTAAAGCCATCTCGCAAATACAAATATTGACTTGTAGAAAGGTCAGAAAAAGAAATTGGTTTTCCGAGGTTTCATCTTCCCAATCCCAATCCGCAATCTCCGGTCGGTCAAGGTATTTCTCTGCTTTTTGAATACCTAGTCTGTCTATCACGCTTTGTGGCGCACAAGCTTTAAGTTGCATTATTAAAGAAACCAAATAAGCTATTTCACTTTTGTAGTAATCCATCGTGAATAAAGATTTTAAATTGATAAAGAGGACAAAATCTAAATTGCTTCAATATCAATGAAAGTCCTTGCCCGAATTTTTGGCTTAATCTTCTTTTTTCCGTTACTTTGCATAAGATTGATTTTATGGCAAAGAAGGGAAGAATTAAGAGAGTATTTAACAATCAACCGTTGTAAAATACAACCCGATAGTTGTAAAATAAAATAGATTTGTATCTTTACAATCTGCAATTTTGTTAATAATTTTATACTTTAAATATGGATACCAATACGATCACTATGCCGAAAGCACACCAAGGGAAGAATATCAAACGATACAGGGATATTCTCGGAATAAAACAGGAAACACTTGCTTTAGAATTAAACATGACTCAGCAAGCTGTATCGAAATTGGAACAGAAGGAAGAAATTGACGATGAAACTTTGAATAAAGTTGCAGAAATTCTGAAGATTCCGGTAGAAGCTATAAAAAACTTGACCGACGAAGCAGCAGTTAATATAATTGCGAACACTTTTCATGATGAAGCTGCAGCACTTAATCATTTTCAATGTACTTTTAACCCTATAGATAAAGTTGTAGAACTTTACGAACGTATGTTGAAAGCCGAACAAGAAAAAGTAAAATTATTACAAGAAGCACTACAAGAGAAGAAATAACACCCAAAACACTCCCTCTACTTCCCTTGTGCAGTATTCCGGCGAGGATGTGTTAAAAGTCTTTTCTTCTAAAAACTCCCTCCCCCCTTCGGGGTACTCCCTCTATAAACAGAGGGAGAGCTGAATTACTTACCGTTTTCGGTAAGAGTCACCAGCTCCTCCTCTGTTTATAGAGGAAACCAGCGAGTAAGCGAGGGCAGAAAGAGAGCTTGCTCTCGGTTTGCCGAGCGGGAGCTGGTTCGAGACCGGTTTCCGGGCTCACTTGGATGCGAAGCAGACGGAGGAGTTTGTAGAAGAAATTGCCCCCCCTTTATTGAAATACAATCTTGCCTCGTGAATCTTTTCATTTTCAATTGTTATTCCTACCTTTGTGTAGATGCGAAACAGTATAACATGGACGTGAACCTAATGAGACCCCCCCCCGTGGGGATACAGACATTCGAGAAAATACGAAGAGAGAACTTCTTGTACGTTGACAAAACGGCGTTAATGTGGCAAATCGCGGCAAAGAGCGCCCCTTGCTTCTTGAGCCGCCCGCGGCGTTTCGGGAAAAGCCTTTTATTGTCAACGTTCGAGGCATATTTCGAGGGGAAAAGAGAGTTATTCGAAGGACTAGCGGCAGAACAACTGGAAAACGAGTGGAACGTGCATCCCGTGCTACATCTCGACTTGAATGCAGAGAAATACGACCGACCGGAAGCGTTAGACGCTATGCTAAGTAACCACCTAACACAGTGGGAATCCGTGCATGGGAAAGGAGAGGATGAAACGACTCTTTCCCGTCGTTTCGCCGGAGTAATCCGCCGGGCATGCGAACATACGGGACGAGGGGTGGTCGTGCTCGTCGACGAATACGACAAGCCTCTCTTGCAGACTCTAGGAAATATGCCGTTGCTGGAATATTACCGCGATACGCTGAAAGCGTTTTA